>CAKMQH010000041.1 GCA_927911515.1 uncultured Neisseria sp. | reverse complement strand
GATGTCTCTTGAGAAAGAGTAAAGTATCAAAAAAAGCTGCCTCATTTCTGAAAGATGTCTTTTTTAGCTTTGTTACTCCAATCACAAAAAGTATGCCACCCTCCGAAAGGCTGTAGAAATCAGTAGCGTTGTCTACACTTTTTCCGCTACTGAAAGCTTCTATGTTTTGCTGAAATAGTTTTTGAGTAGTTATCCGGTGTTGTCAAGAACAGAGTGGGTTTCCTGTGCCTATCGACATTCTTGATAATGCCGGGTAGCTGCTTAATTGGGTCTTCAAGCAAAAATCAAAAGTGTAAACAATACTGTTAGAGACCTTTGCAAAAAAGCCTTTCCCTCGACAGCCGACACCCAAACACAGGTTTTCGTCTGTTTCCGCTCCCAATCACTCCTGATTTTACCCAAATACCCACTTAATCCTCCCGGATACCCGATAATCAGGTATCCGGGCCACCTTTTAGGCGGCAACAGGCACACTTGGCCTGTTGGCGGCTTTCAACAGGTTCAAACACATCGCCTTCAGATGGCTTTGCGCACTCACTTTGAGCAGACCAAAATAGGCTGCCCGGGCATAGCGGAATTTACGGTGCAGCGTACCGAAGCTTTGTTCGACTACATAACGGGTCTTCGACAAATAGCGGTTACGCTTCGTTTGATTTTCCGTTAGCGGACGGTTGCGGTTGGGCTTTGCGCTATAATGCCGTCCGGCAACCGATGTTCTTTCAGATGTTGCCGGTTTTCCGCTACGCCCGGGCAGCCTATTTTGGTCTGCTCAAAGTGAGTGCGCAAAGCCATCTGAAGGCGATGTGTTTGACCTGTTGAAATCCGCCAACAGGCTAAGTGTGCCTGCTGCCGCCTAAAAGGCGGCCCGGATGCCTGATTATCGGGTGTCCGGGGAGGATTAAGGGGGCATTTGGGTAAAATTAGGAGTGATTCGGAGCGAAAACAGCTGAAAACCTGTGTTTGGGTTTCGGCTGTCGGGGGGAATGCTTTTTTGCAAAGGTCTCGGCCAAAGTCAGCACGCCGGCGGCAATCAGCCCAATGCCCAGCCATTCCTGGGAAGACGGCCATTCCTTCAACACCACTGCGAACAACGCCACCAGCACGATACTGAATTTATCCACAGGCGCGACCTTTGAGGCCTCGCCCATCTGCAAGGCCTTAAAATAAGCCAGCCAAGATGCGCCTGTGGCCAAACCCGACAATATCAGGAACGTCCAATTGCGCGCGGAAAAATCGGTCACGCCCTGCCATTTGCCCGCATAACTCAAAAATGCCGCCAAGGCAGCCAAAATAACCAATGTGCGGATAAAGGTGGCAAGATCCGAATCGATGCCCTGCAAGCCGGCTTTGGCAAAAACAGCCGTCAAAGCGGCAAAGAAAGCAGAAGCCAATGCCCAATAAAACCAAGTATTTTCCATTTTACCGCCTTCTAATTTCAAATATTTAAACAAAAATCAAGGATTCCTATGCAAGACAACGGCTTCTCTTATGCCCAGCAACGGCATACGCTGTTTTGGCTGGTATTGTTCCATATGCTCATTATTGCCTCAAGCAATTATTTGGTGCAATTCCCCTTCACCGTAACCCTGCCCAACGGATTTGAAGTACATTCCACTTGGGGCGCACTGACCTTTCCGTTTATCTTTTTGGCTACCGATTTGACCGTTCGGATTTTCGGGCAGCGGCTGGCGCGGAGGATAGTATTTTTCGTCATGTTTCCCGCTCTGGCACTGTCTTACGCATTATCCGTCTTATTCCAAAACGGCACATTGGTCGGTTTTGCCTCTTTGGCCGTATTCATACCATCTGTGTTCCGTATCGCCGTCGCCAGTTTTTCGGCTTATGCGGTCGGACAGATATTGGATATTTTCGTGTTCAACCAGCTGCGCCGCCTGAAATCGTGGTGGATTGCCCCTTTTTCATCAATGTTTGCCGGCATGCAATCGACACTTTACTTTTTTTCGGCATAGCCTTTGCCGGCAGCGGCGACAAATTTATGGCTGCCAATTGGCCGCATATCGCCTTTGTTGATTATCTGTTCAAACTGGCTGTTTGCACCCTGTTTTTCCTGCCCGCCTATGGGGTATTGTTGAAAATTCTAACCGGCAGACTAACCACATTGCCGGAGGAAGACATAAGGCAGACCGCCGCCCTTGCAGAAGAACATTTGTGAAGGGGCGGGTGTTTCTGACGGGATGGATAAAGGGGTTGGTCAGGCTTTGCCGATTTCGGCCTGCCAAACTTCCAACACACAATCCAGCAGCAACAATAGGGCGTGGTCGGTGCCATATTCGTCCAGATAAACGAAATGCAGCGGCAGGCTTTGTTCGAATTCGTCTATCAGGGCGACGGGTTTGCCTTGTGTGCGGGCGGCTTTGGCGGTATGTTTGGGCACCATGGCCAGTCCCGCACCATCGGCGACCAAGTCGATAATGGTTTGCGGATAATCGCAGATGATCTGCTTTTTGGGCGACAGCTTGTGGCGTTGCCAGAACTGCTGTAGGTTTTTGTGGCTGCCGGATATGCCGGACATCTCTATCCAAGTGTAGTCATTCAGGCTTTTGGGCAAACCGCGCCGCAACTTATCTTCTTCCCCATCCGGGCAAATCAAGGCGTAGGCGATGTTTTGCAGGAAACGGCATTGCAGGCTGCGTCCTTCTATGTGGCCGAGGAAAAAACCGCCGTGCAGCCGCTTTGCGGTCAGGCGTTCCAAAATTTCGCCGCTCATACCGTATTGGATGTGAAGTTGCACATCGGGACTGCGCTGTTGGATCAGGCGGGTCAGTTCGGTTACCTTGTGTGATGCTATGGGGTGGATCAGGCCGAGCTGCGCATGGGAGACGAAGTGTTCCGACAGCGTTTCGGCAAACTTTTCCAAACGGTGCTTGTGCTGCATCAGGGCTTCGGCTTCGGGCAGCAGCACTTCGCCTGCGCGGGTAAGCTGCATACCGTTGCTGGTGCGGGTGAAAAGCGGCGTACCGATGTCGCTTTCTATGGCCTTGATTTGGGCGGAAACGGCCGGTTGCGACAAAAACAGCCTTTCGGCGGCCTGCGTCAGATTTTGCGTATGCGCCACAGTGATAAAGGCGCGCAATTGATTGATATCCATATATTCTTCTTTTTTCTACAGATAGAGGGCAGCGTCCTGTCTGTTTTGCCCATGTTTATCTGTGCATTTGTTTGAATTTTCTTATTTAAAATCAATTAACTATTCAGAAACCGAATTACTTCGGCCTTATTAGGCATCAACCTTTTTGATAATCCTTATCCAAATTTGCAATTACCGCGCCAAAAATATCGTTTTTAAAATTTTTTCTTTTATATTCATTAAATTGAATCAAGCCATAGGTAGTCCGGATAGGCTTAATCAGAATTTGCGATTGGCATCGGGTGCGGCTTGGACATTTAATATCTCGGCGGGCTGCCGCTTCGCAATTAAATAACCCCTACATAAGGAGCAAACCGATGGGCAAATCATCTACGGAAGAGGCCAGATTAACGGCTGAAATCCTGAATAATCCGAAATTCCAAAAAATGGCGCGGCAGAAGTCGTTGCTGGGCTGGTCGTTTTCGGCAGTAATGTTTTCCGTTTACACGGCCTTCATCTGGATCATCGGCACGCGCCCCGACCTTTTGGGACGCAAAGTTTCCGAAGGAGGCATTACCACTTGGGGCATCTACGCCGGCATCGCCGTTATTGTATTTTCCTTCCTTATTACACTGGTGTATGTGTGGTTGGTCAACGGCTATTTCGAAAAAACCACGCGGGAGGTAGTACGTGAAGTTCAGGGGGATGCATCCTGTACTAACGTACAGGAACATGCATAAGGCACAGCTTCATGTACCTGTCCGATTGGAAAGGGATAACGCCTGTTGTTACAAAAAATCCAGATTCTACTGCCCCAAAGGGCTCAGTTTCAACCATTAAGGAAATTCCGATGAAAAAATATACATAAAAACAATATTATATTTCATTTCGCCGATATTTGCGAATGCGGCGTATGCGGACGCGCTGACGGGCGACGTGCAGCGACAGGCGACCAATTGGACGGCCATCGTGATGTTTTTCGTCTTTGTCGGCAGCACGCTGCTGATTACCAAGTGGGCGGCACGGCAAAACCGTTCGGCCAAGGATTTCTATACGGGCGGCGGCGGGATTTCCGGCACGCAGAACGGGCTGGCGATTGCGGGCGACTATATGTCCGCCGCGTCTTTTCTCGGCATTTCGGCAATGGTGTTTACCAGCGGCTACGACGGACTGATTTATTCCACGGGCTTTTTGGTCGGCTGGCCTGTTGTGCTGTTTTTGGTGGCTGAGCGGCTGCGTAATCTGGGACGGTACACGTTTTCGGATGTGGCCGCCTACCGCCTGAAACAAACGCCGGTGAGGGTGTTTTCTGCCGCAGGTTCGCTTTTGGTGGTGATTCTTTATTTAATCGCGCAGGTGGTGGGTGCGGGCAAGCTGATTCAGCTTTTGTTCGGCATGAGCTACCTTTCCGCCGTGATACTGGTGGGCGTGCTGATGGTGGCCTATGTGCTGTTCGGCGGGATGCTGGCAACGACATGGGTTCAGATGATTAAGGCGGTGTTGCTGCTGGGCGGGGCGACGCTGATGGCGTTTTTGTGTTGCAACATGCGGGGTTCAATCTGGAAACCATGTTCGGCCAGGCCGTATCAGCGCATGAAAAGGGCGAGGCAATCATGTCGCCCGGCGGGCTGGTCAAAACCCGGTAGACGCGCTGTCGCTCGGTTTCGCACTGATGTTCGGCACGGCCGGGCTGCCGCACATTCTGATGCGCTTTTTCACCGTGCCTGATGCGCGAGAAGCACGCAAGTCGGTGGTGGTGGCTACGGGGCTTATCGGTTATTTCTACCTGCTGACGATTATCATCGGCTTTGGTGCGATTATTTTCCTGAGCCGCGATAACCCGCAGTTTTTCACGCAGGTTGTCAAAGAAGGCAAAAGCGTGTACGAAATGGTGGGCGGCACAAATATGGCGGCGGTGCACTTGGCGGGAGCCACGGGTGGCGATTTGCTGCTGGGCTTCATTTCGGCCGTCGCCTTTGCCACAATTTTGGCGGTGGTGGCGGGGCTGACACTTTCGGGCGCATCGGCTGTAAGCCATGATCTGTATGCTTCAGTCATCCGCAAAGGTAAGGCCACGCAGCACGAAGAGATGCGGGTTTCCAAGGCGGCCACGCTGACTTTGGGCATCGTGGCTATTTTGTTCGGGGTAGCCTTTGAGAATCAGAATGTTGCCTTTATGGTCGGGTTGGCTTTCGCGTTGGCGGCATCGGCCAATTTCCCCGTGCTGATGCTCAGTATGTTTTGGAAGGGACTGACCACGCGCGGGGCGATTGCGGGCGGTTTCGCGGGGCTGCTCGGTGCCTTGGTGCTGATTTTGCTGGGCCCGACCGTGTGGGTGAGTGTGCTGCATCACGACAAACCCGTCTTCCCCTACGGTAATCCCGCGCTGTTTACCATCCCGCTGGCCTTTATCGTGGCCTGGCTGGTGTCGCTGGCCGACAAATCGGAACAGGCCGGCTGCGACAAGGCGGGTTTTGACGCTCAGTATGTCCGTTCGATGACGGGTATGGGCGCAGCCGAAGCAAGCGATCATTGATTTCCGTTTTTGCAGGCTGTTTTTTCAGACGGCCTGTATCGGTTTTTCATCTTGTTGTTTGACCTATGTCGGTTTTTGGCTGTATTAATGATATAGAGACCTTTACAAAATTCCTTTTCCCCCAACAGCCAAAACCCAAACACAGGTTTTCGGCTGTTTTCGCCCCTAATCACTCCTCAATTTTACCCAAATACCCCCTTAATCCTCCCCGGATACCCGATAATCAGGCATCCGGGCCGCCTTTTAGGCGGCAACAGGCACACTTAGCCTGTTAGCCGCTTTCAACAGGTTCAAACACATCGCCTTCAGATGGCTTTGCGCACTCACTTT
>CAKMQH010000040.1 GCA_927911515.1 uncultured Neisseria sp. | reverse complement strand
AGGGTCGTCTGAAAATTAGTCTATCCAGATGTCGCGTTCGAGCCGGTCGAGGCGTTCGTTAAGGCGGGCAACGTCGTCGCGCAATTTGTCCACTTCTTCCATCCAGGCGGATAGGGTGGCGGCGTCGATAACGGGGGGATTCGGGTTCGCGGGAAAAGTCGCTGATTTGCTCGGCTATGCTTTGTCCGATTTTTTTGACGGTTTGTCCGATATTTGCAGCGCGTCCGCTGATGCTGCTTGCGAGTGAGTCGCCGAAGATGCGGGCGAGGTCGTCTGAAGCGTAGTAGCGTAGGCTGCCGAGTATGGGCAGGACGGTCATGCCGAGCATGAGGTCGCCTTCGAGGCTGATGTCGCCGACGCCGGGTTCTTGTCCGGTGAGGATTTTGCGGATGGCGCTTTGGCGGAAGGTAATGAGGGTGTCGGCAGGCTGGTCGGTGGTTTCGAGGAAACCGTCGTGATTGATGCGTCCGGTCAGTCCGAATCCGGCGAGGTTGAGGCTCAGGGTTTTGCCTGACAGGCGGGACAGGTCTTGTTGGTGTTCCGGATTTTGCTGTATCAGGTGGTTGATAACGGGAAATAAGGCGGACATAGGGTGTTCTCGATACTTTCGGGCTTGGGGTTGTATAGTGGGTGAACTTGATTTGTGCGGCGATGCTTCGCCTTATCCTGATTTTGTCGACTCACTATGTTAAGTAAGACTGTGTTTTTTGGTTTTGGTTTTGCCGCTGCCGAAAGGTCGTCTGAAACGGTCGCGGAGCCGTAATTTTACAGGCTTAAGCCGTCGGCGGAAACGGTATTTACAATTTTGCCCCCGCCTGTGTCGTCGGGTGTGAAATCGGGCGGCGGGAGACCGAGTTTGGCGGCTTCGGCGGTGTAGAAATCGCGGCGGGTCGGGTGGCGCGGTTCGATGATGTTGCGGATGCGCCTGCCGTTGGGGTGGAGGGTCGTCTGAAACAGGGTTTCGACGGCAATATCGCGGTGGACGATATTGACGGGCTGGTTGCCGCCCCGAATGTTTTGCTTTTGAACGAGGCGGCTGACGGGATGGCGTTCGGCGCAATAAAGCCCGCCCAGGCGCAGGATGTCGATGTTCGGAACGCCGCTGTCGAGCAGGTATTGTTCGGCGGCGAGGATTTGGCGGGCGGACTCGGTTTGCGGGTCGGGTGTGGCAGTTTCGTCGCATTCGCGCGCTTTATCGCCGTAAACGCTGGTGCTGCTCGTGAAAATCAGGTGTTGCACGTTACACGCTCGGGCAAGCTTTGCCCATTGTTTGACGGTATCGGCGTAATGCGTCAGCGAGGATGGCGGCAAGAGGCAGAACCAAACGGGTTTGTCGGCGTGGTGCCGCCAAAAGCTTGTATCGCGGGCAAGGTTCATGCTTTGAAACGCGCTGTCTTGATTGAGGTCGAGGGTGTCGAGGCGTATGGGCAGATTGATATCGTCCGAAGTCAGGCTGCGCTTGACGGCAGCGACTCGGCTGCCGTGTTCATAAAGTTTCTGCGCCAAAGGACGGCCGAGGTAGCCTAGGCCTAAGATGGATGTGTCGGGGGAGGTGGAAAGAGGGTTATGTATCATGTTTATAGATGAATGCCGTCTGAAAATAAGCTCAGACGGCATGGAAATTATGACTGCGTACCGCCTATTTTCCGGTCGTATTCCTCGCGGTGTTCCGGCAAGAGGTAGGGACGCAGGAGGCTTAAGGTACGACGGATGCCGCGTGCTTTGGAGTCTTCGGTCAGTTTGGTACGTCCGCGTAGGGAGCTGTCGAAGTCGAACCAGTATTTCGTGACCATCCACATATTGACGGCGAGGTCGTTCATGGCGGTTTGGTCGGCTTGGATGATGTTCAGACCGTTGAGCTGGGTGAGCAGGTTGACCAAGAGCGGGGAAACTTTGGCTTGGGTGAAGGTATTGTGTTCGCCCAATAGTTCGGCACTGCGCGCAAGCAGGGTGTTCACGTCGCTAAAGAGGAAGCGGTATTCCCACATCACGTCGTAAATGCCCGCCATATAGTTAATGGAGTCTTCAACATCTGACGGCAATACGGCTTCATTCAGGTATGCCAGCAGCGCTTCGCTGTAACGTTTGAAGAGTTGGACGATGATTTCGTCTTTGTTGCGGAAGTGGTAATAGAGGTTGCCCGGACTGATGCCCAAATGCGCCGCGATATGGTTGGTACTGATGTTGCGCTCGCCTTCCTCGTTGAAGAGCGTCAGGCTGGCGTCGATGATGCGGGTGTAAGTATTGGTTTTTGCAATGCGGGTCACGGGCATACTCCTTGGATTTACAGGCTGTACGAAGCGGGCAGCCAATTGGGTTCGGCGTGTAATTCTACCTGAAATCGAGTAAATACTGTATCGCAGACATGTTGCGCCAGATGCCAGACATCGTCTGAAGAAGCATTGTTTTTGTTCACCAAAACCAAAGCCTGCCTGTCGTGTACCGCCGCGCCGCCGATTTGGAAGCCTTTCAGACGGCATTGGTCGATCAGCCAGCCGGCGGCGAGTTTGACCGAACCGTCGGGCTGCGGATAGCGCGGCATATCCGGATGCTGCTGCAACAGGGCGGCAGCTTTTTCCGCGCTGACAACGGGGTTTTTAAAGAAACTGCCGACATTACCAAGTACGTTAGGATTAGGAAGTTTACTGTTGCGGATTGCACACACTGCATCGGAAACGTCTTTCGCCGTCGGCGCCCTGCCCGCGCTCAGTTCGGCAACGGCGGCTGCCAAATCGCCGTAACCCAAATTCGGCTCGAAACGCTCTTTCAGGGCGAATACGACCGAAACAATCACATAACGCCCTTTGCCTTCCTGCTTGAACAGGCTTTCGCGGTAGGCGAAGCGGCAGTCGGCATTGGAAAGCTCGACAAAGGTTTCCGTATCCAAATCGAAGCAGCGCACGCTGTGAATCACGTCTTTAGCCTCCACACCGTATGCACCGATGTTCTGCACGGGCGACGCGCCGACCGTACCCGGAATCAGGCTCAGGTTTTCCAGACCGCTCAAACCCAGCGCGACGGTGTGCAGGACAAAATCGTGCCAGATTTCGCCCGATTGCGCCTCGATGTAAACAAGGCCGTCTGAACGCGCAATCTCGCGTATGCCTTTGTTTTCCATGTGTACGACCAGTCCGGCGTAATCCTGCATCAGGAGGATGTTGCTGCCGCCGCCGAGCCATAAAACAGTATTGCGGTCGAACTCGGGCAGTCGGACGATGTCGCGCAACTCGTCGGCGTGTTCGAGCGCGATAAAGGCTTGGGCTTGGGCGCGAAGGCCGAAGGTGTTGTAGGGGGTGAGGTCGGTTTGGTATTGGATGGGTTGCATGATGATTTGTGATTTTATGGATTCAGGTCGTCTGAAAACTTACTATTTAACAATTACGATAGGTAATGGGATATTGGGGGGCTTTATAGTTTTCTTGGGAAGAATAGGTCAGCTTATCCACGATTTCTTGATAAATATTGGACTCTTTTGGTAACGGTTTGCCTTCAAACATCCAACGACCTTTAATAATATCATCAGCAGAAATCCATCTTTCGATTTCATATACTGCCAATGTCCAGCCGCGATAGACTGCAACTGCATATTTTGCTTTTTCACGTCGGCTTCCAATTTTCCAATATTTCCGTGTGCGTTCATAAATTTCCTTATCCCTATTGGCTTCAGGAATATTTCCGGATCTAATGTCTTTTTTCAGTTTCTCGTATTCTTTATTAATCGTAATTAAAACAATGGGTTCACCAGTTTTTAATTCCTGAGCATCATATTGTCGCTTTAATTCCGAAAAGTCCATTAATCCTACTTTTGAAGAATGTGTTCCTCCTTGAATATTAGTCAGCGGCTGCTGGCTCGGCTTAACCAAAGAGAGTAGGTCTATTGCCATCGCTTCATATTCGAAAGCCTGTTCGTCTGTTTGGATGTTGTGCCGCAGAATGTAATACACGGGCTGGTGTCCGCTTTTATGTATTTCCCTAATCAAGGCAATTTTATCACTTGGCTTTTCTTTTTCTTGTAATGAGGCTTGGGCATGATGGAAAACGCGATTGCCTACGCCTTTACCTACATAGAAAATATTGCCGTCTCTAGGGTCAATCAAACAATAAATATAGTAAGCAAGTTTTTCTATAATGGAAGTTGAAAACATTTTTTTTCCTTAAAAGTGAATAAGCCGTAAATGAAATATTAATGGAGGTCGTCTGAAAGAATTTTCAGGCGACCTTATGCGATCTGACCATTTCCCTGCTGCACAATTCCAAGCACCACACCAAGGCGACGGCTGCGATGGTGAGCGAGGCAATCAATGCCGTCCAGAAGCCGTAAATGCCCATATCGAAACGGTAGGCGAGCAGGTAGCCCGGCAGCAGGCCGCAGCCCCAGAAGGCGGCGGCGTGGATGAACATCGGCACCTTGGTGACTTTATAGCCGCGCAGGGCGTAGGACGCGATACATTGGGTGAAGTCTGCCGGTTGGAACAAGCCGGCAAAGAGCAGGACGGTGGCGGCAATGCTTAAAACCGCTGGATCATTGTTGTACATACTTGCCAGCGGCGAACGGAATAATACCAAAGAAAGCACGGTAATCACGGCGAGCATCCAGCCCAACACCAGCGACACGCCCGAAATATAGCGCGCCCGCGAAAATTCGCGCCGCCCAAGCGAAAAGCCGATGCGCACCGTCCCTGCCGAGCCGACGCTTTGCGGAATCATATAGAGAATCCCCGACAAACTGATGCCGACCTGCTGCGCCGCCACATAATCCTCGCCGAAGGGCGCGATCAAAAACACGATAAACGAAAACGCGCTGGCTTCCAAAAAATAAGACAGCCCGATGGGCGCACCGATTTTCCAAATCTGTTTGAACACCGCCCAATCCGGTTTGCCGAATTTCGCCGTCAGTCCGAACGGACGGAAGAATTTTTCCTTGGCGATATAAATCCACAACGCCAGCGCGCTGAACCAAAACACCGCCATCGTCGCCAACCCGCAGCCTGCGCCGCCCAAAGCGGGCATACCGAATTTGCCGTAAACAAAAATATAGTTCAGCGGCACGTTCAACACAAACGCCGCGAAGCTGACCAACATAATCAGGCGCGGGCGGTTCAGGCTGGAAGCGTAGGCGTACAGTGTGCGGTGCACCATTGCCGCCGGCATCGCCAAGCTGGTGAACAACATATACTGCGCCATCGTGCCTTCGACATAATTGCTCAGGGTCAGCCAGTTGCGGAACGGCGTAATCGCCGCCCACATCAATACCATGCCGAAAATCCCCAAAAACAGCCCGAACCAAATCCCCTGCCGCCCCGTTTCGCCCACTTCGTCGGTTTTACCCGCGCCGTAAAGCTGGGCAATCATCGGGTTCAGCGCCGCCATAATGCCCATAAAGGTAATATAAACCGTGGCAAACGCGCTGCTGCCCAAAGCCACCGCCGCCAAATCCTCCTTACCCGCACCGCCCGCCATCACGGTATCGACGAAACCGATGCCCACCTGCGCGACCTGCGCCAACAGCATGGGCAGGGCAAGGGCGGTCAGTAGGCGGATTTCTTTTAGGAAGACGGAAAAGGAAAAGCGGTTGAGGTCGAGCAGCATAAGTGTTTGTAGAACTTTAAAAAAGCGGAAATAAAGAAACAGGTCGTCTGAAAACAGACGGCCTGTTCCGTATGGGCATGGGATGCGACATTATAGTGGAAACGGAGGTCGATTGACAGCGTGCTCAGGCAGCTTTTCAGACGACCTCTTGCGCATCAAAGCAAAGGCTGCTGCCGCACGATGGCGCGGATGACGGCGCGGTTGGGGTGCAGGGCGGTGCGTAGGCGTTGGGACAGCGGCTGGGGCAGGCCGAGGATGTCGGCGGCAATGGCGGCGGCGCAGACGGGGGCGGTGGCGAGGCCGCGCGTGCCGTGTGCGGTGTTGATGTAGGCGTTCGGCAGGTAGGGACAGGGGACGTTGTCGAGGCGGTAGTTTTTGTCCAAGGCGAGTTTGGCGTAGGCGGTCTGCATGGCGGCGATGTCGCCGAGCGCGCCGACGACGGGCAGGTGGTCGGGGCTGTCGCAGCGCAGGGCGGCGTGTCCTTGCGGTTGTGCAAAGGGGTCGTCTGAAACCGAGCAAGGCGGGTTTTGCTCAAACAATGATTGCGCCAATGGCGGGTTGAGTTGTTGCAGGGCGGCGCGGTTGGCGGTTTCTTCGTGCGGATGCCAAGCGTCGTCGTTGCTGTTGAGGACGAAGGTCGCGCCGTAGCAGTGTTGCCCTTGCCAGCTCGGGCTGATGTAGCTTTCGCCGGATAGGGCGCAGCGCAGACGTTTGGAAAAACCGCTTGCCGCCGCTACGCCGGTTTGTCCGCGGATTTGGCGGAACGGCAGGGCGGAGACGTTGGCATCGGCGGCGTTCGGGCTGTGCGCGCCCATGCAGTAGATGATGTGGCTTGCGCTGAAGCTGCGCGCGGCGTGTGTGCCGTCCAGTTTGCGCCGTCGTATTCGGCGGAGGATAAGGGCGTGTCTTCGTGCAACGCAATCAGCGGATGATTCAGCAAGGCGCGGACGACGGCGGGCGGGTTCAGCCATACGCCCTGAGGCCAGTAGAGGCCGTCTGAAAAGACGTCTATGCCTGCGATGTGCGCGGCTTCGTCGGCGGACACGCTGCGGTAGAGGTGGGCGTGATGTTGCTGCAAACCCAATGCCTGATTGCGTTTGCGTTCGGTTTCGTCGAAATTGAGGTGCAACACGCCGTCGCCGCCCCATGCGTCGGAATCGGGCAGCAGGTCTTGCAGCAGGCGGCGGGTGTAGCCGTAGCCTGCCAGCAGCAGTTCGGTTTGCTCGGTGTCGTGCGGCGAGATTTTGGCGTAGAGCAGCCCTTGGCGGTTGCCGCTGCCGCCTTGCGCCGCTTTGCCCGCTTCCAAAACGGTAACGCGCACGCCGTGTTCCGCCAGCTTGCGCGCGGTCGCGGCGCCGGCAATGCCCGCGCCGATAACCAGCACATGTTCTAGCGGGGTGGTGGCTTGAGGTCGTCTGAACCAAGGTTTGACGGGCTTGGGCGCGGCTTGCGGCACGGCTTCGGTCTGCCATTCGATACGGTTGAAATGTTCGTGCAGGCTGTCGGCGCGGTGCGGCGGGACAAGCCAGAGATGTACGTCGGGCAGCAGGTTTTCCAGAAAGTTAACGCTGTTGAACTGAAGGCATTTTAGGGCTTGGTCTAGGCGGTTTTTCAGACGGCCTTCCAGCTCGGTCGGGGCATCGGACAAAGGAAAATCGGGCATGCGGTTTTCGCTCAGACAGGCAACCAGATGCAGCGGTGCGGGATGAGTTTCGATCATGCGGGCAAGTTCGGCGGGGGTGGGCGGGGTGTTCCAAGCGAGGATGGGCATAGCGGGGTCGTCTGAAAAAGAGGTTGATTACTGAAGCGCTGTCTGTCGGCTTGCCTTAATGCTTTTCTCCCTGCTCTTTAGTCGGCTCTTTGGTCTGAACCGGCGTAACCGGGAAAAACAAGATCAGCGGGTTGGCCTTAATCTGCTGCCAGAAGCTTTTGCACAAATTACCGACGCTGCCGATTTTCGTGCCGCGCGAGCGCAGGGCGACGAAGAGGGCGAGGGTGAAGCTGACGATGAGGTTGACCAAGCCGATGGCGAGGACGCTGCAAATGCCGAGCATGAATGTACCAAAGCCGACGTTACCGCTGACGGCGGCATAGCCGAGGTTGGCGGAGGAGAAGGCGACATGGCGGATGTCCAGCGGCAGGCCGAGTAGGTGGCCGAAGTAGCCGGTCATGCCCAAGAGCATACCGAAGATGAAGTTGCCGACCAGCGAGCCGTAGTGTTTGTGGATGTAGGCGGCGAGGACGCGACGGGGTTTGGGGCGCATGATTTTGCGCAACAAAGGGTTGAAGGGCAGGCGTTGGCGCAGGTTGAGGTAGTCGGCGCGGTTGTCGAAGAAGCCTGCGATAATGCCGGAACAGAACAGCCACAAGCCTGCAATAGCGGCATACCATAGGGTCGGATGATTGATGATGTCTATGGATTTGAACTGGTAGGCGGTGGTATGTGCATCGAGTATGGGCTGTTGGTTCAGATGCGCATAGCCGAACGATATGGCGCACGCCAATAGGATGGCGATGGAAACGTTACCGAAGACGGCGACGCTTTGAGAGCGGCATACGTCGATAAGGAGCTTGGCGAGCTTGTTGTCCACCGCTTTGCCGCCTTCGTTGAGATCGACCTGTTCGGCGAAGCTGGCGGCAGTCATGGCGGGCTGTTTGGTGGCGACGGTACAGTGCAGCATGTGGATGATCATGAAGCCTATGCCGTAGTTTAGCCCTGCTAACAAGGAGGTAACGAAGGGGCTGAAGCCGAGTGAGCCGATATAGATTTTATACAGCGCCATCAGGGCGATGATGACGCCGCCGCCTGCCGCGGAGTAGAACATTTTGAAATATTCTTTGCGGTTGCGGGTGATGTAATGCTCGCCGTGGTGGCTTTTGTTTTCGGTAATGCTGCGGGCGAGCATACGGATGCTGCTGCGGCGCAGGTGGCGGGTACTGTATTGCTCGACCGCGGCGTAGATGAGGGAATTCATCAGGGTAATGGTCAGGCGGTTGCGGTTGCCGGCATCGGTTTGGATGTCGGTGAGCAGTTTCAGACGACCTATGGTCTGCTGGAGCCGTTCGAGCAGGTGGGCGACTTTGACAGACGAACCTGATCCTGCGCCCGTCCCTTTGCGACGCAGATAGTCGATTTGCTTGCTGCACTGGTCGAACATGACTTCGAGGTGTGCAGTGTCGTAAGGGCTGGTGTCGTTGCGGTAGTGTTCGACCAGTTTGGCGGTTTCGCGCTGGAGGGCGACGAAGGGCGAGTCGGCTTCGAGCAGGCGCGGTGCGATGCGGATAAGGTCGGGTTCGAGGGCTTCGGACGCAATCCAAATGGCGAGCATTTCAATGGCGCGCAGACGGGCGTCAACCAACTGGCGGCAGGCATTTTGCAGCAAGGCGGGATCGACGCTGGTGCGGATCAGATCGTACAAGCTCAACCATTGGCGGATGCTGAGGGTTTGCAGCCATCTGTCATCGTTTTCCGAATGGAAGAGATAGAGGAACACTTCGCGCAGGTTGGCAAAATCTTTGTAGGACGGGCTGAAGCGTTCGTATATGCGTATGCCCATCTCGCGGGTAAAGCTGTGGCGCGAGAAGATGCCGAGTTTGATCAGCGCGGGATAGATGTGGACTTGCGAAAGCCAGTGGTAGAAGCGGCCACTGAAGTTTTTTCCGAGTTCTTCGTCTTGTTTGAGCGTGGAGATAATCAGGTCGAAGCGTTCTGCCGCCTGTTTTTTGCCGCCGCGCCGCAGGAATTTGATTAAGGCGTTGAGGATAAGGACGAAATCGGTGTCGGTCAGGCTTTTGGAAAGTAAGGGATGTAGATTTTGGTGAGTAATTTTTTCCATTGCGGTATTTTTACACAAAACGGCGGGTTTGATAAGTTCGGGTAATTTATGCAACCTACTGTAAGCACATTCGATATTTTGGAGCAATGTTTGACGATTTCAACCCTCTTTGTTTTGAAAAGGTCTCTGAAACGTTTCAGACGACCCTTGTTTATTTCAGCATCTCTTCGGAATGTTGCAGACGGGAATCGGATTGACTTTGTGT
>CAKMQH010000039.1 GCA_927911515.1 uncultured Neisseria sp. | reverse complement strand
TTACTTTACGGTAAATTTTGCCGTTATAGTGGATTAAATTTAAACCAGTACGGCGTTGCCTCGCCTTGCCGTACTATTTGTACTGCCTGCGGCTTCGTCGCCTTGTCCTGATTTAAATTTAATCCACTATACTTTTTGGCTTGCTTAAATAAGGGCTTACTGATGAAATAATAAAAATTATTTGCATTTGTATGATTCAATTTATAAACTCTTGCTTTTCAAGGCAGACAAATCACGGCACTTTGTCAGACTTGGGATAAAGAGACGGCGGAATCAAATATCTTATAAAGATATTTGGCGTATCAAATAGCATTGCAAACACGATGTTTTCAAACAAAATTTCTACTGCCCTGTCTAACTGGGGTCGTCTGAATTTTTTAGAGTGGCTTGTCATGTCTTCAATGCTGATACCAACGATGCTTTTCTTCTCTTTCTTCTCTTTCTTCTTTTTTGCCTTATACCGCTCTATCGCGCCCGCGCCCGATAGGGTGTTGAACGGTGACACACTCATTTGTTTTAGCCGTAACAAGTTTTTCAGCCGTGAGCTTTTATATTGCGGAACGCAGGGCGTGTTTGTTTATCGCGGACGGACTTTGACAGCGCATTACCGATTTGAAGAGGTCGTCAGACTGGCGAAGACCGGTTGGCATATCAACAAAGTCAGCGTTTGGGAAATTGAATGCGTATCGGGCGGCAAACATGCGCGGCATACATTTTGCCCGAGGGGAAGCCTGTGGTTCGATCATGAAGGTTTCGATAGGCTTCATAAACATATGCTGCGTGTGAATCCGGATGCAGTAAAGGCTAAATGGACCGGTTTTGGTCTTCATATTGATATTAAGTTTTAAGGTTTGTTTTATATATGTTGATTGCTTTTTTGATTATGTTGCGCGAGGGTATCGAGGCGGCTTTGATCGTCGGTATCGTCGCGGGTTTTTTGAAACAGTCGGGACATTCGCGGCTGATGCCTAAGGTGTGGCTGGGCGTGGCTTTGGCTGCACTGATGTGTTTGGGCATCGGATACGGCATCCATTCGGCAACGGGCGAGATTCCGCAGAAAGAACAGGAATTTGTGGTCGGCGTTATCGGTTTGGTGGCGGTGGCGATGCTGACTTATATGATTTTATGGATGAAAAAAGCCGCCCGTTCGATGAAGCAGCAGCTTCAGGATTCGGTTCAGACGGCCTTAAACCGCGGCAATGGTCAAGGCTGGGCTTTGGTCGGTATGGCGTTTCTGGCTGTGGCGCGCGAGGGGCTGGAGAGTGTGTTTTTCCTCTTGGCGGTGTTTCAGCAGAGTCCGACTTGGTCTATGCCCGTCGGTGCGGTATTGGGGCTACTGGCCGCAGTGGTCATCGGCGCGCTGATTTATCAGGGCGGTATGCGTCTGAATCTGGCGAAGTTTTTCCGCTGGACGGGCGCGTTTTTGATTGTTGTGGCCGCCGGTTTGGTGGCGGGTTCGCTGCGTGCGCTGCATGAGGCGGGCGTGTGGAACCACCTGCAAGAGGTAGTGTTTGATTCTTCCAAATACCTGCATGAAGACAGCCCGCTGGGCGTGCTGCTCGGCGGTTTCTTCGGCTACACCGACCACCCGACGCAGGGCGAGGTGCTGGCGTGGCTGCTGTATTTGGTTCCGGTCATGATTTGGTTTCTGCACGGCAGCAGGCCCGCCGCGGTGCAGAGGTCGTCTGAAAGCCATTAGTGGCGCTTAAAAATTCCGTATCTCATTCTTATCAACATGCCAAAGAGGTTTGAAATGAAAAAACTCAATATAACTGCTTTATCCGTGATGCTGGCTTTGGGTCTGACCGCGTGTCAGCCGCCCGAAGCGGAAAAATCTGCGCCTGCCGCGTCAGGTGCATCAAGCGCGAATGCCGGCGGCGCCGTCAATATCGGCGTGAACGATACCGCCTGCGAACCGATGGAACTGACCGTACCGAGCGGACAAGTCGTGTTCAACATCAAAAACAACAGCGGCCGCAAGCTCGAATGGGAAATCCTTAAAGGTGTGATGGTGGTTGACGAACGCGAAAACATCGCCCCCGGACTTTCCGACAAAATGACCGTTACCCTGCTGCCGGGCGAATACGAAATGACCTGTGGTCTTTTGACCAACCCGCGCGGCAAGCTGGTGGTAACCGACAGCGGCTTTAAAGACACCGGCAACGAAGCCGATTTGGAAAAACTCGCCAAGCCGCTTGCCGACTATAAAGTGTACGTCCAAGGTGAAGCCAAAGAGCTGGTTGCCAAAACCAAAGCCTTCACCGACGCCGTCAAAGCGGGCGACATCGAAAAAGCCAAATCCCTGTTTGCCGCCACCCGCATCCACTACGAACGCATCGAGCCGATTGCCGAACTCTTTAACGAACTCGACCCCGCCATCGACGCGCGTGAAGACGACTTCAAAGACAAAACCGAAGACGCAGCCTTCACCGGCTTCCACCGCATCGAACACGCCCTGTGGGTCAAAAAAGACGTCTCCGGCGTGAAAGACATTGCCGACAAACTCATGAAAGACGTTGAAGCCCTGCAAAAAGAAATCGACGCCCTCTCCTTCCCGCCAAACAAAGTCGTCGGCGGCGCGGCAGTGTTGATTGAAGAAGTTGCCGGCAGCAAAATCAGCGGCGAAGAAGACCGTTACAGCCACACCGATTGAGCGACTTCCAAGCCAACATCGAAGGCGCGCAAAAAATCGTCGAACTATTCCGTCCGATCATTGCCGAGAAAAACAAAGCCCTGCTCGAGAAAGTCGATGCCAACTTCAAACAAGTAACCGACATCCTCGCCAAATACAAAACCAAAGACGGCTTTGAAACCTACGACAAACTCAGCGACGAAGACCGCAAAACCCTTCAGGCACCGATTAACGCCCTTGCCGAAGACCTGAGCCAACTGCGCGGCACACTGGGTCTCAAATAAACTTGACCCGCCCGTTTCAGACGACCTTTTGAGATACAAGGGGTCGTCTGAAAACTTATCGCTGACAGCAGTTATGCCGGCACGGCAATCGCAGTCGTAACGTGGGCTTTGCCCGCGAAAAAAACTAAAACCGCGGCACACCTTGACGCCATACCTAATGCATTTCGGAACCATGTAACCCTTACTAAACGACGATTTAAAGTTTTCAGACGACCTTAAACGTCGTCTGAACATTCGATATAGCAAACTGTAAACACAACACCCGCGTACATACCGCCGCCCGAATCCCCCGCAAAGGACTCCATTATGAGCCAAGACAACAACCCACAACCCACCCAACCGACGAAACGCACCCTGTTCAAAACCGTCCTCGCCGCAGGCGCAGCCGGCGCGGCAGGCTGGTTTGCCGGCAAACAACAAGGCGAAACC
>CAKMQH010000038.1 GCA_927911515.1 uncultured Neisseria sp. | reverse complement strand
ACAAAACTTATTCCGCCTGCTCCGCCAGTTCCAAAGAAATCGGGCTGCCATTGGGCTTCGAAAACCTTTAAAACCTGACGCGCGTTTCGTCGGCTTCGAGCAAATCCTGTGCCTGTTGCCTGCCTTCGAGCTGGAGGCGTTGGCGGCGCATGGTCGGAGTTTCCCAGCCTGCATCGTCGCGCCACGGTTCAGTTTGCAATTTCAACGAGATACCGTAGGCTTCGGCAAGCGTGTTTTTGATTTTGTCGAGCCGCTCTTTGTTGGCGGTAGCGCGGGCTTCGTCGGTCATCGACAGCATCATCAGATGGCTGCCTGCATCGTAGTGCGTCCATGCGGCGTGTTGCGCCAGCATTTGCGCGGCGCCGAGCTTGCGGGCGAAGTGTCGGACGATTGCCGCCCAGTTTTCGGTGGAAAATTCGGGCAACGGGGCAAACTGCGTGTCGTCTTCGTCGTCGCTGTCTTCTTCCGATTCTGCTTCTACCGTATCGGCAGGGACGGCGTGCTCCCAATCCGGCGGCGGGGGCATTTCTGCGCTGTCTGCTACGGGATAGTCATGCTCGGGCGCACCGTAATCGTAGAAAGGCTCTGCGCTGTCATCATGCGGAAACGCTTCTGCTTCCGCAGCTTCAGCGATTGGGGTCGTCTGAATTGGGTTTGTGTTTTCAGGATTTTCAGACGACATATCATTCAAGGAAACGTCGGTTTCGTTGTTTGCTGCCTCGTTATCGGAAACTTGATTTTCAGACGACGTTTCGTCTTGAGGGGTCGTCTGAAATGCGGCTTCTGCTTCGTTTGCGGACGGGAGGTTTGTCCCTGCTGCTTCAGAGGTCGTCTGAACGCTCTCCGCTAACTCTTGCGCAGGTGTGTCCGATACGGTTTCTACATCGCTCGGCGCGTCTTCCCAAGGCGGTACGTCGTCGTTTTTTTGAGTCAGAACCGGTTCGGCAACCTTGTTTTCAGACGACGTGGCAGGCTCAGGGGTCGTCTGAACGGATGGTTTGACGGCTTCAGACGTGGAGTTGCAGGCTTTTTTGCGGTATGGACACCCGTTTCGACAGAATGCAGCTCAGTATTTTCGATATGTCCGCTAACATCGTGCGCATCCGCCGCCAACGGCGCGAACGCAAGCATACGCAACAGGGTCATAACGAAGCCGGCGTATTCGTCGGGTGCAAGGCTCAAATCCTGTTTGCCGTGGATAGCACATTGATAATAAAGCTGGATTTGTTCGCCGCTGAGTGCTTGGCTCAGTTGCAACAGGGTTTCACGCTCAGGGTCGTCGTTCGCCAAAGCGGAAGGAACTGCCTGTATCAAGGCGAGGCGTTGCAACAGCATGGCAAGTTCGCTCAACGCGCTGTCAAAGCCGATGGCGCGCGCTGCCATTTCCTGCGCTTTCGCCAGCAGGGCTTCGCCGTCTTGGTTGACGATGCCCGCCAGCAGTTCGTACAGATATTGTTTGTCGACCGCGCCAATCATTTGGCGGACGTCTTGTTCGGCAACGCTGCCCGAACCCATGGCGATGGCCTGATCGAGCAGGCTCAAAGCATCACGCATCGAGCCTGCGGCGGCACGGCCTAAAAGTTGCAGGGCGGCGGGTTCGTAGGCGATGTTTTCGTTGTTTAAAACGTGGGCAAGGTGGTCTGCAACCTGCTGCGAAGTCATGTTGCGCAAGACAAATTGCAGGCAGCGGCTCAAAACGGTGATGGGGACTTTGTGCGGATCGGTGGTGGCAAGGATGAATTTGACGTGTTCGGGCGGCTCTTCCAGCGTTTTCAGCATGGCGTTGAACGCGCTTTTGGAGAGCATATGCACTTCGTCGATGATATAGACTTTGTATTTGCCGGCGGTCGGCGCGTATTGGGCGTTTTCCAATACTTCGCGGATGTTGTCGATGCCGGTATTGGAGGCGGCGTCGATTTCCAGCAGGTCGACGTAGCGTCCGGTGTCGATTTGCGTACAGCTTTGGCACACGCCGCAAGGCTCGCCGTGTTGCGCGTTTTCGCAGTTGAGGCTTTTCGCCAAAATACGGGCGATGGTGGTTTTCCCGACCCCGCGCGTGCCGGTCAGCAGGTAGGCATGGTGCAGGCGGCCTTCGTCCAGCGCGTTGCGCAAGGCTTTGACGACGTGTTCCTGACCGACTAAGTCGGCAAAGGTTTTCGGACGCCATTTGCGGGCAAGAACTTGATAAGCCATAAGGTTTTCTCTGCTGGAAATAAATCGGAAGGTCGTCTGAAAAGTGGTTGAACGCCTTTCAGACGACCTTGAAGATGCCCGGTATTTTAGCATTTTTTTGATTTTTATTAAGGATTTTCTGTCTGCATATCGGTAGTGGCGCGTATACAAATGTTAGAATGTTACAAAATTTAAAACAATCTAAAGAACAAACCGCCATGTCTGAAATCATCTTACGCAATCATTCGGCATCCATGCAGATAAACACCATGGGCGCATATGTAGACAACTTAGTTTTACGAGGTCGGGAAGTGTTATTCCCGAAACCAGCGTCCAAGTCGGTACTGATACAAATTACGCGGTGGGATGCACGTCTGCCTGCCGCAGTTCGGACCGGACAGTAAAACCATTTGGCGCAACACGGCTTCGGCAGAACCTCTACTTGATCA
>CAKMQH010000037.1 GCA_927911515.1 uncultured Neisseria sp. | reverse complement strand
AAACGGACTTTGCCGCTGATGTCGGAGCAGGCGGCGACGATGGATTCAAGGACGCTGCCCCAATTCGGCAGGAACGCTGTTTTGCTGTAAATGTTGTGGTAGGAATTGCGCTAATGTTTTCATATCGGACTCGGTTTCTGGCTATAAAAAAGAAAAGGTCGTCTGAAAATATAGTGGATTAACTTTTAAACCAGTACGGCGTTGCCTCGCCTTGGCTCAAAGAGAACGATTCTCTAAGGTGCTGAAGCACCAAGTGAATCGGTTCCGTACTATTTGTACTGTCTGCGGCTTCGTCGCCTTGTCCTGATTTAAATTTTAATCCACTATATTTCTTGTTTTCAGACGACCTTTGGCTTGAAGGGTTTGTTTGAAAAAAGCCATCTGATTTCAGGAACGCGGTTGGATATGGCGCGCCATTTCCAATGCGGTGGCAACGGCGGTCATGAGGCTGCCTGAGTCTGCTTTGCCTGTTCCAGCGAGATCAAGCGCGGTGCCGTGATCGACCGAAGTGCGGATAAAGGGCAGCCCGAGCGTGATGTTGACGCCTTGTCCGAAGCCCGCGTATTTGAGCGTGGGCAATCCTTGGTCGTGATACATCGCTAAAACGGCATCGGCATCTTTGAGCAAGAAGGGCTGGAACACCGTATCGGCGGGATAGGGGCCGCGCGCGTCTATGCCTTCGCTTTGCAGTTGTTTGAGCGCGGGGATGATGATGTCGATTTCTTCGTAACCGAGATGACCGTTTTCGCCTGCGTGCGGATTCAGTCCAGTAACCAGAATACGGGGGCTGTCGATGCCGAATTTGTCGCTCAGGTCGGCGTGAAGGATGCGGGTTACGGATTCGACCAGCGGGCGGGTAATGGCGGCGGCGATGTCTTTGAGCGGAAGGTGGGTAGTCACGAGCGCAACCCGCAATCCGCCGCCCGCGAGCATCATGACGACTTGTTCGGTTTGGCTTTTTTCGGCGAGGTATTCGGTGTGGCCGCTGAAGAAATGATCGCTGGCGTGTCCGTCGTTGATGACGCCTTTGTGCAGCGGCGCAGTGACCATGCCGTCGAAGAGGTCGTCTGAAATGCCTTGATAGGCAGTGTCCAGCAGTTTGAGGACGTAGGCGGCATTAGCGGGATTGAGTTTGCCTGCTTGGCAGGGCGCGTCTAAGGGAATGTGCAACACTTCCAATATGCCGCGTTCGGGCTTGCCGCCCTGCGGGTCGAAATCTTGCAGGGTGATGGTTTTGCCTAATTGCTCGGCGCGGCTTTGCAGCAGATATTTGTCGCCCAATACAATGCAGCGACACGGCAAATCGGGAAACGCCAAATCCAAGCAGATATCGGGGCCGATGCCGGCGGGTTCGCCCGAAGTGACGGCTAAAACAGGTAAAGTCATGCGGATTCCTTATTGGATGAATCGGTTGCAGAGAAATGAAAACAGCGTTGTACGGTATGGTTGAGGTCGTCTGAAAACTTTTCAGACGACCTTTTGTTATGCCCGCATCAGGCTGCGGTAGGCGTTTTGTTTCAAAACGAGCATCAGCCAGCCGAGGGCGAATGCGATCGGGTAAAACCACAACATCCGATTTCCGCCGAGCGGCAGGATAAGCGTCAGCATACATGCCAGTACGCCGAAACCCAAAGGTGTCCAAATATCATCCCGTTCGGTATAGTCGGCGCATCGCTGCGGCAGCGTCAGCATCCAAACCAGCGCGGAGGCAAATGAGGCAAGTGCCTTGACGGTGAGGGATGCGTTGGGCGAACAAGGTGCCAGCAGGAATTGCGCTTGTTTTTGCGACAGATCGCGATGGAACGCCCGTAAATACAGATTGGCGTTGAACCACAACAATATCATCAAAGCCGTCAGGATAAGCAATACCGAGTTATCCGCCGTTTGCTCCGAGTGTTTGTTTATCACATTGAGTATCGGCAACATGGCAATCAATGACAGATTGACCGTCAGACCGCCGACAATACTCCGCTCGCTTTTGATGTAGGAGAAAAAGGTACACCACGAATATATCCATGCGAGTACGGTCAGCAGGAAGAACATTACCGAATCGGACCAGAACAGGCATACGGCGGTCATCACGACAGGCAATACGAAAGCGCGCACAATCGCCGCTTTTTTAAACACAAAAGTCGCCGTTAAGATTTTGTGGAGAAACGGCAGCCATGTATAAAGTATGCTTCGGCAGGTATCGATCAAGAAACACAAGAGCGCCAGCGTGACGGTGGAGACGAGGGTCAACGAATAATACGCCTCGATATAGTCAGGCAAAGACTGATCAACTGCCGCAACAAACATAGCGGCAAATATCGCCACAATCGGCAGCACAATCCGCATCTGCCGCCATGATTCCGCTTTCTGTAAACAGACGTCAGTTTATCGTTCGCCTCATCAGCGCATGCGCACGGATGGGGCATTTCTTCCTGTAAAGCCGTGTTCAGAAAAAATGCGTTCGCCAGTGCCCGCATATCGCGCCCTTGCTTGATCAGGCGGTTCAGACTTTGTAAGAGCGGGAATTTGCCATTGGCGTTGTCAGATAAAACTTCCGCCGCATTGATGCAGTCATAAACCCACTCCAGCTCGTCCGTGTTCATACGGTGGAGAACTTCGCGGCTCTCGTGCCAGCGGAAATAAGACGCCCATTGCGCCCATACGATGATATTCGAAATATACCGATCGCGCAGAAAATCCAAAAATTCCCAAGCAATATATTCCGATTCGCCCAAAGGCAGCCGGTCCAATAAAGCGAGGATGTCGGGCCAGGAGCGTTCCAACGCTTCACTTTTCCCCTCATCGTGAATGCGTCCGATTTCCGCCAAAATATAGTCCGCATCTACGCCATCGTATCCATTGTATGAATACGCCTCGGCAGTTGCGCCGCTATATCCGTAGGGGTCGTCTGAAACATCAGTTTCTTCAATATAGTCGGTTTCTGCGTCTTTCCATTCATTATATGGATAGAATTGGGTCGATTCATATTCTGCCGCAGTATCATTAAAACCGACCGTTTCCGTCCACTCGGTATCTGCCGCCTCCTCGTCAATATATTCAGTCTGTGCTTCATCAGGGTCGTCTGAAACATCTGCCTCATCGTTATCGGCATTATCCCAAGACCAATCGTCTGCGTCCTCTTCCTTGTCGATGTAGGGCGCATGCGACAAAGCCTCATCAAATGCTTCGCGCAGCCGCTGATATCCCTCCGCGTCATCGTCCGGACGTGTCGATTTCAACAGCTTCGCATAAGCGCGCCTGATGGTACGTTCGTCACCGGTAGGCGCAATTTGCAGAATTTCCCAGCAATCCATAGATTTCCTTGTTGTGGTATGAACAGCGACAAGTCGCAAAGTATACAGCCTCGCTTGGTTCAAATTCAAAGAAAACAATACCGCCATCGGCAGCACAACGCCACTTGCTTTCACAATACCGTTAAAAAGGTCGTCTGAAACCCAATTCCGTTTCAGAGACCTTTGTGTTCAAACCCCGTTAATCATATTTTCGCAGTGGATGGCAGAATCTTCGCAGAACATCGCCGAAGTTTCCACATTGCAGGCGGTGCGGACGGCGAGGCAGGTTTCCCATTCGTTTTTCCCTGAAGCCTCAAACAATTTCTGGAACGGCTTGACGCTGCACACATAAACCCGATTCGGGTTGTACTATTTTGACTTGGCAAGGCGTTTTTCCAATTTACTGATACGGGCTTCCAAAGCCTCTATCCGCTCATCCTCTCCGATGCCAGAACGCGCCTCCTGTACGGCAATCAAAGCCTCAATACGCGCCAGATCCGCAGCTAACCGCGCCAGTTCCGTTCCCATCTCAGCCTGTGCTGATTCCAACCGAGCCTGTTTGGCAGCCAAAGCCGAACTCTGCACATCCCGTTCGGTAACCGAAGCCGCATTAGCAGCAGGCAAAACAGCGGCAAGCATCAGGGCAAAAAAAGATTTTTTCATGATATATCTCTACGACAGTTAAAAAAACGGCATATTATATAGAAAACCCATATTGAATCAGCAGGCATTACCTTGCTTTGTCTGGATTTAAAGAGAATTTACCGAAACGCAGACAGAAATGCGACAAAGATGCCTCTCCTCACCGAAGCTCCTTTTCAGACGACCTTATATCCATTTCAAGCAAAAAAACGTTAAAATTCCGCCATTCACCTATCCGACAGCAGCAAAAACATGAGCGCACAAATCCTCGCCGTCGCCAACCAAAAAGGCGGCGTCGGCAAAACCACCACCACCGTCAACCTCGCGGCATCGCTCGCCTCCAAAGGCAAACGCGTCCTCGTCATCGACCTCGACCCGCAAGGCAACGCCACCACAGGCAGCGGCATAGACAAAGCCCGCCTCGAAGAAGGCGTGTACCAAGTCGTATTGGGCGATACCGACATCAAAACCGCCGTCGTCCGCAGCGGAGACGGCAGCTACGACGTACTCGGCGCCAACCGCGCGCTTGCCGGTGCCGAAATCGAGCTGGTACAAGAAATCGCCCGCGAAATCCGCCTCAAAAACGCCCTGCAAACCGTCGAAAACGACTACGACTTCGTCCTCATCGACTCCGCCCCTTCGCTGACCCTGCTCACCCTCAACGGACTCGTCGCCGCCAACGGCGTCATCGTCCCCATGTTGTGCGAATACTATGCCCTTGAAGGCATCTCCGACCTGATCGCCACCGTGCGCAAAATCCGTCAGGCAATCAACCCGCGCCTCGACATCACCGGCATCGTCCGTACCCTCTACGACAGCCGCAGCCGCCTCGTCGTCGAAGTCAGCGAACAGCTTTTCCAACATTTCGGCAACCTGATGTTCCAAACCGTCATCCCCCGCAACGTCCGCCTCGCCGAAGCCCCCAGCCACGGTATGCCCGCACTCGCCTACGACGCCAACGCCAAAGGCACCAAAGCCTACCTCGCCTTGGCGGAAGAACTGTTGGAGCGTACTAAAGGTTGATTGAGCCTGAAAGATAAAGTCTGAAAGATTGAAAGGTCGTCTGAAAACTTGATTTCCGAGTTTTCAGACGACCTTTTCAGTTATTCAAGCCCAAATTTTTAAGAAAAGAATTGTCAACAACAATATCATTCGGATTAAAAATATTTAATTAATAAACAAAAAGTAGTCTTATGTAATAGCATGATGATTATAAATATTTTGATGATTTTAAAAATGCTATATGTAAAAAATTCGAAAACAAAAGGCTATTCTTTGACAATTTTTAACTCGTGCCCTAATATTCATTCGTTTGAATCTTATCGGGCAAATACTCGAAAAGAACAATAGAAAAACATTTTTTTGAGAGGTAAAACAATTATGGAATGGGAATTTAACAGTTACTACACGTTGATTGCCGCTACATTGGTTTTGTTGATTGGTAAGGTTTTGGTAAACAAAGTCAAATTCCTGCGCGATTTCAACATTCCCGAACCTGTGGCAGGCGGCTTGATTGCTGCGATTGTTCTGTTTGCACTGCATCAAGCCTACGGCGTGAGCTTCAAATTTGAAAAACCGCTGCAAGATGCATTCATGCTGATTTTCTTCACCTCTATCGGTTTGAGCGCGGACTTCTCCCGTCTGAAAGCGGGCGGTCTGCCTTTGGTGATTTTTACTGCCGTCGTAGGGGCGTTTATCATCGTGCAGAACTTTGTCGGCGTCGGCTTGGCGAAGGTTTTGGGACTGGATCCGCTTATCGGCCTGATTACCGGCTCGATTACGCTGACCGGCGGACACGGTACGGCAGGTGCATGGGGGCCTGACTTTGAAAGCAAATTCGGCTTGGTCGGCGCCACTGGGCTGGGTATGGCTTCGGCAACATTCGGCCTGGTATTCGGCGGTTTGATCGGCGGTCCGGTTGCGCGTCGTTTGATCAATAAGATGGGACGCAAACCCATTGAACCAAGCGCACGCAAAGAAAATGCCGATGAGCATACCGACGATGTATTCGAACAAGCGAAGCGTACACGTTTGATTACTGCCGAATCTGCCGTCGAAACGCTTGCTATGTTTGCAGCGTGTTTGGCATTTGCTGAAATTGTGGACGGCTACGATAAAGAATATCTGTATGACTTGCCGAAATTCGTATGGAGCCTGTTTGCCGGTGTCGTTATTCGTAACATCCTGACTTCTGCGTTTAAAGTCAATATGTTCGACCGCGCCATCGACGTATTCGGCAATGCCTCCCTGTCGCTTTTCCTCGCAATGGCCCTTTTGAACCTGAAATTGTGGGAATTGACCGGTCTTGCAGGACCTGTAACCATCATTCTCGCCGTACAAACCGTCGTGATGATTCTGTACGCAACCTTCGTTACCTACGTCTTTATGGGACGCGACTACGATGCAACCGTTTTGGCAGCAGGGCACTGCGGCTTCGGTTTGGGCGCCACTCCGACCGCCGTTGCCAATATGCAGTCCATCACACAGACTTTCGGTCCTTCGCACAAAGCCTTCTTGATTGTGCCTATGGTCGGCGCGTTCTTCGTGGACTTGATTAACGCGGCAATCCTCTCCGGTTTCGTAAACGTTATCACCAAATAGGTAAGCGTTTATAACGGTTCGTTGAAAAAGCACTTGCAACATTTACTTGCTGCAAGTGCTTTTGTTATGATGGTCGTCTGAACGACAAAACGGTTCGGTCTCCGAGCCGTATCAAGGAGTATTATTTATGCACAAAAAACTGCTGGCTTTACCGCTTATCGCCCTGATGTTGGCGGCGTGCGGCAAAGAAGAACCCAAGCAGGCTTTGGAATGTGGCAATCCCGCCGCCATTCAAAGTATCCGCAACCAAATCCAAGAAACCATCAAGCGCGAGGCGCGTGCCTTTGTCCGTGCCGACAGTCGCCAATTTGTCGATGCCGATAAAATCATTGCCGCCGGCTCCGAGCTGAATATCGTCTTGGATAATCCGCAAAAAACCACAGAAGACAACAAATCCCTGTGTAGCGCCGATTTGAAAATCCAAATCCCTGCCGAAGTATTGCGTACCGCCGATGCCAACAGTCCGCTGATTTACAGCAACACCGGCTTGACCGAAATGCTTCAGCAGAAAATCATGGGCAGCAACCTGAGCTTTGAGAACAACACTTTCTCAGCCCGCGTCCGCTATACGCCCGATCCGAAAGTCGGTACGGTTTCTTTGGAAGACAATACCGTCAACATGACCGCGCAAACTCTGTCTTCCTTGCTGTTGCCTTACGGCGTGAAAAGCATCGTGATGATAGACGGCAAGGCAGTCAGCAAAGAAGAAGCGATTAAAATCCTGCAAAGCAAAGCCGTTGAAGAGCCGCCTGTTGTCAAAGCGGAGGATATTTTGGAAAACAATGCGGCGAGCCAAGCTTCGGGCGTACCGCCTGCCGCCGGCCTCGAAACCGAAATCCTGCGTCCTGACAACGAAGAGGAGCCGGAACAGCCGTCGTTCTCTCAAAGCGATTTGGACAATGCCCGTTCGCAAAACCATCAGGCTGAGTCAGAAATCAAAGGCGTATGGGACGGTATGGAGCGCACTGTCCAACAAGAAATGCTGGCAGAACAACGCGCTTGGATTCAAACCAAAAACCAAAACTGCCAACAGGCAGCGGCTAGGGCGGACAGTCCCGCGCAAAACGAATACCTCAAGCTCCAATGCGATACCCGCATGACGCGCGAGCGTACCCAATATCTGCGCGGCTATTCGATCAACTAACGCTGCAAAGCCGACGGACGGCTGGTGTTGAGCCGCCCATCCGTTATTAGAAAGGTCGTCTGAAATGCTGTTTGGCGTTTCAGACGACCTTTTTATTGCTATATAATCCACATTGCTCGTTGCATAATATAGTGGATTAAATTTAAACCAGTACGGCGTTGCCTCGCCTTAGCTCAAAGAGAACGATTCTCTAAGGTGCTGAAGCACCAAGTGAATCGGTTCCGTACTATCTGTACTATCTGTACTGTCTGCGGCTT
>CAKMQH010000036.1 GCA_927911515.1 uncultured Neisseria sp. | reverse complement strand
GTTATGAGAACGGGATTGGTCAAAAGTTTACCCGGGTTGCCCGTCCGCAGACCAACGGTAAGGCGGAACGGGTTATCCGCACCCTGATGGAGATGTGGCATGAGAAACAGTTGTTTGACAGTCCGGAACACCGGCGAAAGGGAGTTGTGCCGCTTTTGTTAATTTCTATAACACTGTGAAGCCGCACCGCAGTTTGAACGGCGATACGCCGTTTGAGGTCTTGCAGGCTTATTTTTCTCAACCTGTGGTGTAAACAACGCAACGTTTTCCTACAATGTAAAGGGAAACGGTTTGTTTTCAGACGACCTGTCAAACACTGGGGCGCAAAGCCCTTTGCAGGGGCGTGTCAAACTGTTACATTTAGACAGTTTTTTGTGTTCACTATGTCGTCTGAAACAGCGGCAGCCTTTTAAGATTCTTTGATATGCACTACTTCAGTATCCATACGCAACAAGGCGCCCATGTGGGCTTTTTCATCATGCTGCCGGATGACGAATCCGAAGCGCAGCCGCAGAGCGGGCGTTTTGCCGTCAAGCTGCAAAGTGAAGAAGGCGTGGTGGCGGAGGCTTTGGCTCCTTTCGAGCAAACCGAGATTCCGCAATATTGGCGCGTTGTGAAAGACCGTATCGAGCTGTTTTTCGACGACGCCCTTGTCGGCTCGCTGCGCAACGAATATCTGACCGTATCGGGACAGACTTTTGTCTTAACCGATTTGACCGGAGCGATGTGATGGAAAGTATGTTTATTTTGGTGCCCATCAGCATCATTTTGGCGTTTGCCATCGGCTATTTTTTCTGGTGGTCGGGTAAAAACGGACAGTTTGACGATCTCGAAGGGCCGGCACACCGCATTCTGATGGACGACGATTCCACCGACAAACTGCTTGAAGACGAAACAACAGAAGAAGAACAAGAATCCGAAAAATGAGCCTCAAAAAAGACAATCTGAATTTCCCGACCAGCCGCCGTTTTGCCCCACTATTCGGCACGCAGTTTCTGGGCGCGTTCAACGACAATATGTTCAAAACCGCGCTGTTCGTGATGATCAGCTTTTACGGTTTGGGCAAAAATGACCTCCTGCCCGCCAGCCAAATGCTGAACTTGGGCGCATTGCTGTTTATCCTGCCGTATTTCCTGTTTTCCGCGCTGTCGGGACAATTAAGTACCAAATTCGACAAAGCCGTCTTGGCGCGATGGATCAAAGTATTGGAAATCGTAATCATGGCGGTGGCGGCGTTCGGCTTCTATATCCAGTCCGCTCCGCTGCTCTTGGTCTGCCTGTTTTGCATGGGCGCGCAATCGACGCTGTTCGGCCCGCTGAAATACGCCATCCTGCCCGATTATCTCAACGACAAAGAGCTGATTATGGGCAACAGCCTGATCGAATCGGGAACATTCATCGCCATTTTGTTCGGTCAGATTTTGGGTACATCCGTCGCAGGTCTGCCACCCTCCGTCGTCGGCATCTTAGTATTGCTCGTCGCCATCGGCGGTACGCTGACCAGCCTTTTCATGCCCGGCGTCCCCGCTAAAGCTCCCAACACCAAAATCGAATGGAACATCATCAAAGGCACGCACGCGCTCCTGCGCGAAACCGCGCAATATGATTCAGTTTTCACTTCCATCATCGGCATTTCGTGGTTTTGGTTTATCGGCTCGGTTTACACCACTCAACTGCCGACCTTCACGCAAATCCATTTGGGCGGCAACGACAGCGTCTTCAACCTCATGCTCGCCCTATTCTCCATCGGCATCGCCGCCGGCTCGGTATTGTGCGCCAAACTCAGCTACGAACGCCTGCTCTTGGGCTTGGTAACCGTCGGTACGACAGGTTTGACCGTGAGCGGCTTGATTTTGGTATGGCTGACCAACGGGCAACGCTTTACCGAACTCAACGGCATCACCTGGTTTCTCTCGCAAGGCATCGCGTATCCCGTTATGCTTGTCATGACGCTGATCGGCTTCTTCGGCGGCTTCTTCTCCGTCCCGCTCTACACTTGGCTGCAAACCGCCAGCAGCGAATCCTTCCGCGCCCACGCCGTCGCTGCCAATAACCTCATCAACGGCGTATTTATGGTGTCCGCTTCCATTTTAAGCGCGGTATTACTGATGCTGTTCGACAGCATTTCCCTGCTTTACCTGATCGTCGCCATCGGCAATATTCCTTTGATTGTTTACCTGATCCAGCGCGAACCCCGTTTCTTAAACGATATGGGCAAGATATTCGGCAATATCATCAAACGGTAAGCCTGAGTTTGAAAAGAGGTCGTCTGAAACTCGAAATATCGGTTTCAGACGACCTCTTTGTTTTTCTCGAATCCGCCCAAAGCGGTCGGTACTCAATTATGAACTCAGCGCAGCCTTCAAAACTTTATTGACCTCGCCCATATCGGCTTTGCCTGCCAACTGGGTTTTCAACACGCCCATGGCTTTGCCCATGTCCGCCATGCCGGAAGCTCCGGTCATGGCGATAACGGTTTCGACAGCAGTGCGGATTTCTTCGGCAGACATCATTTGCGGCAGATAACGGTGCAAGATTTCGATTTCGGCATTTTCTTTGTCCGCTAAGTCCTGACGGCCTGCTTCGGTGTAAATGCTGGCACTGTCTTTGCGCTGCTTGACCATTTTGGTGATGATGGCAACCACTTTGCCGTCATCGGCTTCGGTACGCTCGTCCACTTCGAATTGTTTGATGGCGGCATTGATCAGGCGGATGGTGCTTAAAGCAGTTTGATCTTTGGCACGCATCGCGGTTTTCATGTCTTCGGTTAATTGTGCTTTCAGGCTCATGGGATGACTTTCAGGAAAAGAGTGAAAATAGTGTTTCAAATACTGCCTTAGAGGATTCTCTATTTTCAGACGAGCTATTATCCTAGGGGCTGTCGACATTTAATTTTCTAGGTAGATTTTTGTTCACAAAGCGGAAGATTCAAGGCGGAAACCGCAACAAGGTTGGACACCTTGTGAGGATTTCCAACGTGGAAGATGCCGCTTTGAGGATAAAAAGACACGGAAACTATTGAATGCCGACAGTCCCTAAGGTCGTCTGAAAAG
>CAKMQH010000035.1 GCA_927911515.1 uncultured Neisseria sp. | reverse complement strand
CGGCGGATTCGCATTTGAAGTGCAACTTTCCATAACAGAAAAAGGCCAGTATGCGGTAGCATACGGCCTTTCCTGCAAGAAAGATTGCCATGAGCTACACACAACTGACCCAAGACGAACGATACCACATCCAATACCTGTCCCGCCACTGCACCATCGCCGAATCCGCCGTCGTCTGAAACCCATAACCCTATGGTTTCAGAAGACCTTTAATCTTTTCCATCCGTTTTTCAGACGACCTTACAGTAAGAATATCGTTGCCAATCCCAAGAAAATCAGAAAAACCGCCGGAATCTGTTACTGCCGTAATCAACACCGAGCTGCCCAGTGCAGGGTCGCGGCCGGATTTTTCCATGATGACGGGGATGAGTACGCCGACCGAGGCGGCGAGCAAAAGGTTCAGCGTCATTGCGGCGACCATCACCAAGCCGATGCCGATGCTGCCGTACAGCAGCCATGACACCACGCCCATGACCGTTCCCCAGATAATGCCGTTGACCAAGGCGACGCCGACTTCTTTTTTCAACAAACGTCCCGCCTGCATTCCCGTCAACTGCCCCATCGCCATCGCGCGGACAATCATGGTGATGGTCTGGTTGCCGGAATTGCCGCCGATACCGGCAACGATGGGCATCAGCGCGGCGAGTGCGACGATTTTCTCGATACTGCCTTCAAACGCGCCGATGACGCGGCTGGCGAGAAAGGCAGTGCAAAGGTTGACGGCAAGCCACATCCAGCGGTTTTCACCGAATCCCAGACAGGCGCAAACAAATCTTCCTCTTCCTGCAAACCCGCCATGTTCAACATATCCGCTTCCGATTCTTCGCGGATAACGTCCACCATCTCATCGATGGTAATCCTGCCGATGAGCTTTTTGTTTTCATCGACTACGGGCGCGGTGACCAAGTCATAACGTTCGAACGCCTGCGCCGCCTCTTCCACGTCGTCTTCGGGACGGAAACGCACGACTTCGGTCGCCATCACGTCCGCCACCAAGTCTTCGGGATCGGCAACCAAAAGTTTGCGGATGGGCAGCACGCCTTGCAGGATGTCGTTTTCATCGACCACAAAAATCTTGTCGGTATGGTCTGGCAGGCTATCGAATCGGCGCAGGTAACGCAGCACCACTTCACAAGTAACGTCGGCGCGGATGCTGACCAACTCGAAGTCCATAATCGCGCCGACTTGGTTGTCTTCATACGACATCGCCGCCTTGACTTGGGCGCGTTCTTCCTCGTCGCGCGTCTGCAAGGCTTCATAGACCACTTGATGCGGCAAATCGTCCGCCAGCTCTGCCAGCTCGTCCGCGTCCAAGTCATCGACCGCCGCCAACAGCTCGTCTTTGTCCATCGACTCGATCAGCGTTTCGCGCACCGCGTCGGAGACTTCCAGCAACACTTCGCCGTCGTCTTCAGGCGTAACCAACAACCAAACGACATTACGCTCGCGCGGCGGCAACGATTCCAACACCGCCGCCACGTCGGCAGGGTGCAGCTCGTTCAAAAGGACGGTCAGCTCGCTAAATTTGTCACGCAACGCCTCGTCCTCAATCGGCACGCCTTCTTCAATCTGCGGGAAGGCGGGCGAGAGGATTTCGCACAGCGCGTGGATACGGTCGAAATCGGCGGAAACGCGCTCTACGTCGCTTTCGATACCGTCGTTTTCAAGGTTCGGAGGGGTTTGTTCGATGCTCATAAATGCTCCGCCCGCCGGATGCGGGAGGGCATTTCGGCGGGATGGTTATCGTGTATTTCGGGATAAACCGGAAGGGAAGTTCAGTAAAAACGAACTGGGAAGGTCCATAATAAAAGCCTGCTGATTCAGGCGTCGTGTTGGAAACGGAGCGTATTTTACCGCGTTTCGGAGCGGTTTACTATTTTTAACTGAAAAGTCGTCTGAAATGTATAAATTTCAGACGACCTTGGTAAACGTTGAGTTTTCACCCTAACCTATTCTTTCTCAATTTATTGCGTAAAAACTTCATAAATTTCTTACCTCAAAACTGCGATCTGGAAAACTTTCAAATAGCAACTAAACCTAAGAAATCAGTTTTTTTAACTTGCTCCACAAAGAAAGTGTTTTCGGTCCACGCGAGCTCGATTGATAAGGATAGGTAGGATAAGCCTTAGTGCCTTCAGTTTGGGACTGTTCAGGCAAAGGTAGCCCCGTTTTCATATCCAATCCTACTTTATCTGCTAGCTTTTTCATCAGTTCGTCCGAGGGTTTCGAGGGTTCTTCTCCCTCCACCCAGCGTTGAAAGGAAATCTTGCCGTCCATTCGGGTAAAGGCGCTGGCGGTAGCGGGACGATGTCGTCCAAGTCGGGAACGGTCGGCGACATGAATCCGTAATCTGAAAGATAGGTATTAATAATGTCATAACGGCGGGCACGTTCTTCATCAGCTTCAACATCTAAAAAGTCGTTACTACCTTTGTCTTTTCCTGCCTTAAATGCATGAGAAAGAATAAGTGCAGACAAATGGTTACCATTTTTTGTTCCTTGATGATAGGCCTTTACTGCTTCATCAAATCTATCCCTATTCTGTAAATGGCTACCCAGTTCTAAAGAAGAAGCCCCCTGTCCTTGTTCAGAAGCACATTGGTGTATCTTGCGCATCAAATCCAGTCGGAACTCCCGTGTCGGTTCGTCATCAAGCCAAGCTATTTTTTCCGCCAGTACATATTGCGCCTCCCTGCTGCCCATATCCGCAGCCTTGCGTAAAAATGCCAGCTCGCTGTCGGGGGGCGCACTGACACCGTAGCCGTCTTCGATATAGCCTTTAAGCAGATAGTAGGAGGTAGCTGGAAGTTGTTTGTGTAGCATTTTATACAACTTGTGAACTTCAGTTTCAGCCTCAATATAGGGAACCTTCGTCCAGCCGTCGCTGAGCAGGAACTGTAGCCGTACGTTTGCCTTATAGTCACCGTTGGCGGCGGCAATACGGTAATAGGGCAATAGTTCATCCCAAAAACCGTCCTCCCTCTGGCCAGGCCACATATGGTTCAAATCACGGTGCAGAGCATAATTGTAGAGTTGCTGCGTTTCCTCGGATAGCGGTGGGCGTTTTTCATGCACGCAGGTAAACTCTAGGTTCTTTTTGATTTCTTCAATGGTCTTCATGGTTTCTTTCTTCCGTTGCTTTTCTTCCCACTTTTCCCCTATGCTGCAATACGCGGGTTTAACCTGACCGTTTGCGCCTCCTATATGGATGGGATTGCATTTCAGCCAAGGAGAAACCAAATAAACATTGCTGCCAGACAGCCTAAAACTATCAGGGTATATTTGAGGGATTTGTGCATAATAGTCAATCCAATTGTGATATTTTAGGATCCAGGCGTAAAAATTCGCACAGAGGGTGCAGTGGCGGTTTACCTTCCTTAATACGGTCTTGATTCATCTTTATTAACTCCCCCCAGCGATTAAAAGCATTTTTAGCTATATTCGGATCATTCATTCCCTCTGGATTTGCCACATTGTCAAACTTTCCTGCTGCATTATTGGCTTTGTGCAGATTGCGTGTATGCAGTTTCCACAAGTCTTTGCGCAGTTTTCGTCGCCACTGCGCCGTTTTCGGTGAATATGCCCAATTCCGTATCAACCTGCATACTACGGGTATTCAGATTAGCGGAACTGATAACAGTAAAGACATCATCTATAATGGTCACCTTTGAATGAATGTAAACTTCTTTCCAAGCATTACGTGCAGTCAAGGTGCAGACATGGACTTTGACACCCAACTCTTTTTTCAGTTTTTTGACAAATTCTTTCTCCCTCACTTCTTCCGCATTTTTAGTATAGGATCGTTCTCTTGTCCCAGAACGTTGCTTCTGACTTGCCTTTAATTCTGCCAATTCTCTTTTCCATTTAGCAATAGTACTTGCTGATTCTTGTGCATGATTATTTCCAAGCGATGCTTCCAAAAAATTCTATACGATCTGTATGAGTAAGGGCAACATTAGGCATCACATCCTGCCTTCCCAACTTTTCTAACATTTTATTTGTTGTATACGTTCCTTTTCCCAAACCATCATCAGATGAATTAGTTACAACAAACCAATGTATCGGCATAATAGAAGTCAAAAAAACCTTAACCGAAGCGGCGTACGGAACTGTACCCGTCCCAGCGGTAAAAAACGTGACCACCACGCCGATGGCAATAACCAGAACCACGACGTACCGACAGCGATGACCTGCATCCAGCCTATCTTTTTAATTTCCTCTATTCGTCCAGTCGGTCGCCTTTTTTTAGGGCTTCAAGGGCTGCATCAACTACTTTTGCGTCCAGGCTTTAATCATCCTGCCCCGTTCGTTTATCCATCTCCATGCAAATATAGATTAAGTTGCCTCTAAAAAAATTATTGAACGATCTAAAATGTAGGAATCATGATCAACCTACACTTGTTGATCCTTAACTACGAAATTTACTTACTTCCATAAGTCCATAAACCATCTAAATAACAAATCTAACCAACTTATCCGTTGTTTTGTATCAGAAGAAGATAATATTTCAACTTTATCTACACACCTATTCTTTGAAAAATCAAAATCTTGAACCTCAAATTTTCCATTAGTATTTTTTAGCAATACGTACTGCTAAATCCATCAAAATTATTAGGAATATGCCTATCATCTCTAGGTACTGAAGCTGCCTTTAGAGTAAAACTATAACTTACATTATTCCTAAAATTTATATTTGGAAAGTTTGACTCATCCGCAAAAATACATTTTTCCTTTACAGGATATTGTTTTTCGAATGAACTTAAATAACGCCAATATTCTGAATTTCCGGTATTTTCGTCAACATAACCAATCCTTAACATATAACTACCCGTTAAACCATTAGCATCAATATAGATACAAGGTTTATTATTTTTTATAATAACATTCACATCTCCGTCAGGATAAGGCATATGAGAAAATCCGTATGCGTTTAAACTCAATATGACATAATAAATAAATAAAAATTTACTTCTTCTCATAAAAATCTTCTATAAATAATTTTATTTTAAAAAGTACGAACTTTAGTCATCGCCTCATACCAAATTCTATTATTTCTTTTCTCTCTCTGATGATGTATTTTCGTTGTCCATTCTTCAGATTTTAATTTTCTATCTAAAGGGTTTCTCAAAAAATCTCTCAAAACATATTCTCTACGTGATTGTTGACTGATCAAATTCCGTAATTGTGGTTCTTGAGATACATAGTTCGCATGATATTTAACTAAGTAATAATGGCACACGATATCTGCCTGTTGTTCAATATTGAAATCCTTAAACTCTTTACCTCTATCTATGCCTAATAAGTCATATGCATAAGCCATTAAACGTCCTGATGTATCTCTTTCAGAATATCCTCCAATTGATGCCAATCGCACCCCTCTACAGGCTACACTTAAATCCATTGCAAAATATTGCCAAATGTGTGTCATTTCATGAATAAACCATTGTTGATTATCCTCTTTGTTTGTCAAAGGACCAGAAAAATCTTTAATCACATCATAAACTTTAATTGGCAAGTGAATTTCGCCAAATGGAGTCATTGCATTTCTTGAATTGTCAGGTATACCTAGCAACCCTCCCCTTACAATCCTAACTTTTTCATAAGGAATCGACTCTTTGAAGATAAGTCGTGCCAAAGCGATTTCTCCTGAAGTTAATTTTCTTGATTTGAGAGGAAGTCTTACCGGAAAAGGTTTTCCCGGCGAATTTATTAATACGGTAGTTGCTTCTTCCGTTGTGACTGTCATATATGTACCATGTATTTCTATTTTGTCTGCCATGATTTACTCCCTGGTTTCAATTTCAATACGGATTTCTTCCATATTTTCAGTGGTTACGAATTTGGTCAGCCCATTTTTATCCGACCTTCCTTTTAACAAAAGTTCTTTCCCTCTATATATCTTATACAGTACTCCTGCCAAAACCTCGCCTGTCCATTCATCCTGTAAGACAAACTGCCGAGCATATCGATGTAGCGGTGTTGTCGGTAACGGGATATTGATTTCTTCTGCCCCCGTCACCTCCATCGGCGCCTTCACCCGCACCAACTTCGGACTCCCGATTTCAACCTCCCCGTTCGCCAGTTTGATATACGCCCCCCTTGCAGGTAATCAGAATCTCTTCCTTCGCCGCAATGGTGATTTTCCCTGCGCTACTGGTCAGTACCGCATCCTTCAGCGCATTCAGCTGCAACTCGTCATTCTGTGCCTGCACTTCCACTTTACCCTGGTTTGCCTGTACCTTGATGCCGCTGCTTTGGGCAAACAGGTTGAGGCTTTCTACTGCATGGGCGGTCAGGCTTTGTCCGGCGGTGATGTCGGTATGGTTGCCGCTGACGAGGTGGATGTTTTCATTGGCGGTGTGCAGTTGGCTCTGCTGGGTTGCGGTGGCGATGCCGGCGGGGGCGGTTTGGATTAAACCGGCCTCTTTCAGGTCTTTAAGGGCGTCTTTCAGACGACCCCTTTGGGTTTCTTCATCGGTGTGGTGGTTGTTGGCGGTTTGGGCGGCTTTGTTCAGGCTTTTGGCGAGGGAAAGTGCCTGCTCAATCTGCGCTATGGCATCGTCCATATCCAACACTTTGCCGTTGGCGTCTTGGTTTTGTGCGCTGACGAGTATGCCTTTACCCGCCCGTACTGCGCCCCAGCCGTCGGTTCTGAGTTCGAAGCCTTCGCCGTTCTCTCCGCGTTTTGCCCTACCGCTGTCGACGATGTGTCCGAGGTTGAGTTGGGATTTTTGGTAGTCGGTGGCGAGTTTGATGTGTTCCTGACCTTTTTGGTCTTCCATCCTGAGTTTGTTGTTCGCCCAGGTACGGATGACGTTCCTTGTGTTCCAATCGGCAGGAATGTGGTCGGGATGGGCGCTGTCGTGCATGACGCCGGAGATATACGGACGGTCGGGGTTGCCTTGGACGAAGGACAGCATGACTTCGGTGCCTTCGTGTAAGGGGAAGTGGAGACCGTATTCGGGACCGGCATAGGGTTTGGCCAGTCGGACGGGACGGCTTTCTCCGCCGGGACTCCATTCGTCCAAATCAAACGGGAGTTTGACGCGGTAACGTCCCATATCGTCGATATAGGCATAGGTACAGTTCTCCGCCGCAGTCACCCGTGCCGGCAAGGTACCGTCGATATGCGGACGCGGGGTGGTGCGTTCGGGACGGTAGGCGAGTTGGGCGGGGATGGCGGTAAAGGTGTGGCTGTAGGCGGTATCGCGGCTGCCGCTGTGTTCCATGCTGAGTACCAGCCAGCCGTCGGGTGCTTCGGGGAAGGCGGTATCGGTTTGGAACACTTTCATCGGTGCCATCGAAACGACGTTGCCGCTGCCGTTGGCAACGGTTTGGCGGCAGAGGACGGCTTCGT
>CAKMQH010000034.1 GCA_927911515.1 uncultured Neisseria sp. | reverse complement strand
AAAACGCGTTCGTTGCCTTGGATGATGTGCGACGGGTCTTCGGTTTGCAGGTTGGAGACCAGAAGGAAGCGGTTCATCAGCTTGCCGTTCTGGTCGAGCAGCGGGAAGTATTTTTGGTTTTGCTGCATGGTCAGAATCAGGCATTCCTGCGGCACGGCGAGGAAATGTTCTTCAAAACCGGCTTCCAAAACAACGGGGTATTCGACCAGTGCGGTAACTTCGTCCAACAGGGCTTCATCTGCGGCAACGGTCGCTTTCAGACGACCTGCCTGCTCGTTCAAGGCCGTCTGAATCGCGGCTTTGCGCTCGGCAAACGAAGCGACGACTTTGCCTTGCTCGCGCATTTGTGCGGCGTAGCTGTCGGCGTTTTCAATGGTGATTTCGCCGCTGGAAAGGAAGCGGTGTCCCAAGGTTTGATTGCCGCTTTGCAGGCCCAAGACGCTGACGTTCACAATGTCGTCGCCATGCAGCACAATCAGCCCGTGAACGGGGCGCACGAAGGTAAACGTACTGCTGCCCCAACGCATCACTTTCGGAATCGGCAGTTTCTTAACGGCTTGATTGATAATGTCTTCCAAAAGTTCGCCCAACGGTTTGCCGGTTTGGACGTATTCGTAGGCGTACACATCCTGCTTGCCGTCGTGGACGATGGTCAAGTCTTCGATTTTTGCCCCAGCACCGCGCGCGAAACCTTCCAAAGCCTTGGTTGGCGCGCCGTCTTTCATGGCATTCGCCACGGCAGGACCTTTTTTTCACGATTTTCTGATCGGCTTGAACGGCTTTGACGTTTTTGATTTGAACGGCCAAACGGCGCGGCGAGGCGTAGGCGGTAAATTCGGCTTCGCCGTCAATCAGTTGCGCTTTTTTCCAAGCCTTCGGCAACAGAAGCGGCGAAGTGGTTGCCTAAATTATTTAGGGCTTTTGGGGGGAGTTCTTCAGTTAAGAGTTCGATTAAAAGGGTTTGGGTTGTCATGGGAGACTTTCTGCTCTTTACATTTGTCGGTTTTAATTTCGTTGAAGCGGATACTTTCAGACGACCTCTGGCTGGAAACCCCGTCTTGATTTGATTTGTCTGAAAGTTTGGTGATAAAACCATCGGATCCGCGCGCCGGTATGGTGTGCATTGCCGATGTCTGTTTGATTTGGTGCAGATTATGCCACAATTGCGCCTTCTCTGCGGCGTGATTATTAGAGAAGTTGGTAATGGAAGCGGGAAGAATATGATGAAGATAGGGAATAAAGCGGTTGGATAAAGATAACTTCCTTGTTTTGCTTTGATCTCAAACCAATCTGCCGCCGGATAGGGCTATCGTTTTATGCGCTTTCGTATTACTTGAATAGGTGGAAAGAAAAAGGTCGTCTGAAACTGTTCATCAGTTTTCAGACGACCTTTTTTAAAGGAGATGGTAATTAGGATTATTGACGTTTCGCGCCGTAACCACCGATCAGGTGTTCGCTACCGTCTTGGTTTTTCAGACCATAAGTACCGCCGATTTCAGCAGCTTTTGCACCGTAGAATTTACCGCTCAAATTACCTTTCAGACCTGCTGCGGCTGCTTCAACCGAACCCAGGAAGAGGTTGCCGTTTTCCCATTTTGCCGTACCTTTCATGTCGTAGTCAGCACCTTTTACGGTTACACGACGGCCGTTGTCGTCAAGAGAGTGGAATTGGGAATTGGTAGTTTCAAAGCGTACGCCTTTCAAACCGAAATCAGCAATGGCTTTAACATCCGCTGTCAGCTGACGGCTTTGGTTACCTTTCACAACATAGGCAGTAGTCAAGCCGTTGTAAGTTGCCGTACCTTTTTCAGGCAGGTCGGTGAACTTGGTTTCATCGCCTAAGCTTTGATAGCCGAATGCGACATCGTTTTTGGGATCAAAATAGTATGCAAAGGTTTGATAAGCCCAACCGGCTGCAGCGGGGTCGTGCATGACGATTTGTGTGCCATCAGTAAATTGGATGATGTATACACCGTCGAAGCGTTTGTCAAAAACGAGATGTTTACCATCCCCGGCAACCAAGTTACCTTTTCTAAAGTATGCCAATTTATCTGCCAAGCTTTTGGCTTCGGTAGCTATAGCAGGACGCGCATCACGAAGACGACCATATAAATCGTTCAATTCGTCAAGTTTTGCCTGGACTTTTGCGATAGCGTCAGCATCGCCTTTCTCTTTGGCTTGTTTCAAAGCCTCTTTAGTTGTTTCGATTTGAGTGTACAGTTCGGTAATCTTCTCGTCGATTGAGGCGCGACCATTAATAAAGTTTTTGCTGTCACCACCTATCTTACCGTTTTGTGGACCACCATCACTTTTCGTATTACCGCCTGAAAATACTTTCATAATCAGGGAATATGGTGTAGTCCAATTGACTTGAGTGGCATTTTGGTTGGCAATTACTACGCCGTCCAATTTTACTTCGTCATTGTTTTTGAAATCCAATGAGCTAATTAAACCGTTTTGATTGTTTTCTTTGCTGTCGGTAAGGTAGAAATCACCTGTATATTCTTTTCCGTCTGCTGTTCTGGTAAGACGTAACTGGGCATTTGGATTGCCTTGTTGTGCAGTGGCGGAGGAGATAAAGCTGGTGTGCAGTGGTGTTGCGCCATTTACTGCTTCAAGCGGTGCTTCATCAATCAAGTCCGCAAGATTGTCAGCGCGGTTATGACTAGGGGTAGCTGCAGCTACGGTATTGCCATTATTGTTGTTGGTAGCGCTGGGGGTGGCATTGCTTGGGCTGCTGTTTTTAGCAGGACTGCCGTTGCCGCTTGTGCTGGTTGAGCCAGAGGAAAGGGTGGATGCGCCACCGCTGCCACCGCCACCACCACAGGCAGACAGGATTGCCGCGCTGATCGCGGTTAAGATGATGGTTTTGATTTTAGTGTTGATTACAGACATGTTGTCCCCTTTTTTGTCGGTTGGAATGGTGCGTTTTTATCAAACAGCATAAAAGCGTTATCATAGATATAATCATGACAAAAACAAACTGTTTTTTACATTTACTGCGATGATTGTTCTTCGATATGTGGTTTGTGTTTGATTTGTACGACATAAAGGTCTCTGAAAATGCTTGAAGTTGCCGGTTGTGGTTGTTCACTTTAATCAGGCTTCGTTTTCAGACGACCTGCCATTACAATCACGTTTTATTTTTGAGAAGAATCTATGCGTCATTTTGTATCTGTAATTTTGTGCTCATGTTTACTCGCCGCGTGTTCCACTCCTATGGCTCCTGAAGATATTTCTGCCGCTTCCGCCCGTTGGGCGACTTTGGTAAAGCAAGATGCTAATTTGTACCGTATTGACGATAAGCTTTACCGCAGTGAGCAGCCGGTTGCGGAAGATGGGGAGCTGATTGAGCAACTCGGTATCCGTAGCGTGATTAATTTGCGATTTTTTGATCGGAACGACAACGAAACACATTTAAAAGGCCGCAATTTGATGCTGCTGAACCGTCCTTTTTTGACGTGGAAAATTAAGCCTAAAGATGTCGCTCAAACTCTTTTCTTAATTGAAAAGCAGCAAAAATACGGTCCTGTATTGGTTCATTGCTATCATGGCGCTGACCGTACAGGTTTGATTTCCGGAATGTACCGTATTATTTATCAGGGTTGGTCGGTGGAAGAGGCCAGGTTGGAAATGCAACACGGTCCTTATGGTTACCATAGTATTTGGAAAAATATTGAGAATTTGTTTACCGAAGAAAAGGTGCAGGAGGTGCGCGAACATTTGGAACGTTTGCGAAAAGAGAGATGATGTTGAATGTAAGGTGAGGCTGAATTAGGCGCTTCAGAATGATAACGGCGTTGGTTTTAACTTATTTTTATCATTTTCTTGCGCTTGTGACATTGTGTTTGGCGTACACTTGCCAGTCTATTCAAGCTAAGAACGATTCTTATGTATCACGGTGAACGCTTTAATGCGTATACTCATTTAATCGGCGCCATGCTGGCCGTTGCCGCATTGGTGCTGATGATTATCAAGGCTGATGATTCATATCAGCTTGCCAGTGCGATCACTTATGGCGTTTGCCTGTCTTTGCTCTATCTAGGCTCGACGCTGTACCACAGTATCCCTCAACCTAAAATTAAGGCTGTCTTGCAAAAAGTGGATCATTGCATGATTTATCTGTTGATTGCAGGCAGCTATACCCCTTTTACCCTGATTCCACTTAAGGGGGAGTGGGGCTGGTCGCTTTTCGGCGTGTCGTGGGGGTTGGCGTTTTTAGGGATTATTCAAGAGCTTACGATAGGTAGAAAGAGTGAGAAACGGCTGTTGTCCATGATTATTTATGTGGTGATGGGATGGTTGATTGTGGTTGCCTTGTTTCCTTTGGTTCAATCTCTGTCTTCGGCCGGGCTATTTTGGCTTGTACTCGGCGGTATATTGTATAGCGTCGGTATCTATTGGTTTGTGAATGATAAAAAGATTAAGCATGGTCATGGTATTTGGCATTTGTTTGTTCTTGGTGGCAGCTTGGCTCAATTTATCTGCATTTATTTTTATGTGCTTTAAGAGATGTGATGGTTTTCAGTAGTTGCGCGTAAGGTCTTTGTTGGTAGGTGTTAGCCCGAGATTGTGTTGTAATGAAATTGGTTATGGAATGATAGAAAGATGATAGAAAAAATCCCCACTAAAAGTGGGGATTTTATTTTGCAATCCTTTTGCTTAACCTTTGCGGGCAGGCAATTTTTCTTTAATACGGGCTGCTTTACCAGTCAGGCCACGCAAGTAGTACAGTTTGGCGCGACGAACGTCACCGCGGCGTTTTACTTCAATTTTTTCTACAGTAGGGGAGTACAGTTGGAAAGTACGCTCAACGCCTTCGCCGCTGGAAATTTTGCGAACGATGAAGTTGCTGTTCAAGCCGCGGTTACGACGGGCGATAACAACGCCTTCGTAAGCTTGCAGACGGCTGCGTGAACCCTCTACTACGCGTACGGAAACGACTACGGTGTCGCCCGGTGCGAATTCGGGGATATCTTTGTTCAGGCGAGCAATTTCTTCTTGCTCTAATTGTTGAATCAGGTTCATTGTTTTTCCTAAATTATGATTGGATTTCCTGTTGCTCTTGCAAGATTTCTTTTAAGAGGCGGGATTCCTTTGGGATTAAACTGCGCTTTTCCAGTAGGTCTGGTCTGCGCTCCAGGGTGCGTCGCAGCGATTGTTTCAACCGCCATTCGGCTATCAAGCCATGATTGCCCGAACGCAATACGTCGGGAACAGTCATGCCTTGGAATTCTAAGGGTTTGGTGTAATGGGGGCAGTCTAGTAGGTCGTCTGAAAACGAGTCCTGCTCGGCTGACTGTATATCGCCCAATACGCCGGGTATCAGTCTGAGTACGGCATCCATCAGCATCATGGCGGGCAGCTCTCCGCCGGAGACAACAAAATCGCCTATGCTGATTTCTTCATCTACGCTGCTTTGCAACAGGCGTTCGTCAATTCCTTCGTATCGTCCGCAAAGCAGTATGAGATGCGGAGATTTTGCAAGTTCTACGGCTTTTTTGTGGGTTAGCGGTTGACCTTGCGGGCTAAGGTAAATGACTTTTGCAGGAACTGAAGATGTTTGTTTGGCTTCTTCTATCGCTGCTTGCAGCGGCGGTGCCATCATAATCATTCCCGGACCTCCGCCAAAGGGGCGGTCGTCAATATAGCCGAGTTTGTTGTCGGCGAATTTGCGAGGATTGATGGCTTGGAATTGCCAAAGGTTTTGTTTTTTTGCGCGACCGGTTACGCCGTATTCGGTGATGCTGTCGAACATTTCGGGGAAGATGGTGATGGCTTGTATCAACATCAGTAGTCTAAGCCCCAGTCGGCGGTAATGGTTTTGCTTTCGGTATCGACGGCTTCAATGTAGTTGGATACGAACGGGATCAGGATTTGACCATGTTCTCCATTAATCATCAAAACATCGTTGGCACCGGTTTCCATCAGGTTTGTGACTTTGCCGAGCACGATATCGTCTTTGTTGACAACAGTCATGCCGACTAAATCTGCCCAATAGTATTCGCCTTCCTCGGTAGGGGCGAATTCTTCTCGGGGGATTTCGATGGTATAGCTGCGCAGGGCAAAAGCCTGATCGCGATCGTCTATGCCTTCGAATTTGACCTGAAGCTCTCCGCTGACGATTTTGCCGGCTTCGAGTGTCACATTCAGTGTTTTACCGTCTTTGCTTAACTGCCACTCAGGGTAG
>CAKMQH010000033.1 GCA_927911515.1 uncultured Neisseria sp. | reverse complement strand
GTCGAGAATCGCGCTGGAAGGATCGGCAAGCTCGTCCGCCACTTGGGCGTGAATCGCGCCCATGCCGCTGATGAGTTCGCGCATGTTTTTCGCACCCGCGCCGGAAGCGGCTTGGTAGGTCATGCTGGTTGCCCATTCGGACCAAATCGTTTTGGAACAGGCCGCCCAAGGCCATCAGCATCAGGGAAACGGTGCAGTTGCCGCCGATGTAGTTTTCACGCCGTTTTGAGGCCGTTGTCGATGACGTTGCGGTTGACCGGGTCGAGGACGATAATCGCGTCGTCTTTCATGCGCAGGGATGACGCCGCGTCAATCCAGTAGCCGTTCCAGCCGCTGTCGCGCAGGGGTTGGAATACGGATTTGGTGTAATCGCCGCCTTGGCAGGTTACGATAATGTCCATTTTGGCGAGTTCGGCAACGTCGTTTGCATCCAATAATGTTTTAGCCGCCTGACCGAAATCAGGTGCCGCGCCGCCGACGTTGGATGTGGTGAAGAAGAATGCTTCGGGAATGTGGGCGAAGTCGTTTTCTTCTTTCATACGCTGCATCAAAACCGAACCGACCATGCCGCGCCAGCCGACGAAACCTACTTTCATGTTGAGCTCCTTAGGGGGAAATTGTTAACAAATTTCTGAATAGGGGAAAAGGAAGAGTTTTAAACCTGTTTGAGGTAAATGTAAAGTTTTTTATGTTGTTTCGGGAGCAAGAGGGGAGGTCGTCTGAAAAAAAAAGCGTTCCTGCCAAACCGGAATGTTCCGAAAGCAAACCTGACGCAAAGTCGCAGGTTTGCATTCAAGAAGCATCCAAAGTTTTGCAGGAACGCCGGCATCATTGAAAGCACAGTTCGAGCAAGCATTTTGATAACCGAAATGCCGCACTGTTTTTCAGACGACCTTTCGGATCAGTATCGGATATCGACGGTTACTTTGTCTTTATATTCGCCCGGGGTGTAGTCGGTGTTTCTGACTTCTGCCGCAATGGTGTACGTCTGGATGTTGCCATCGCCGGTATGTTTTAATACGCTGCCTGATCCCGAAGGATTGTTGCCCCAGAGGTGGGCGTTCGTATTAGTGCCCTTTTTGAGGCGGTAGGGGACTTTGTCGGTGTTGGCGGGATTGGTGGATTTCATCTCGCCGCTGCCTTCCTGATTGCCGTTGGAAGGAATCAGGCCGACGGTGTAGGGGGTACCGTTGGTGCAGCGGACGGTGAGGTTGCCCGACTGTTTCAGGTTGGTGCTGCCCGCGGTGTGTGTGCCGAAGTCGATGTCGTCGGCGGAGATGAATTCGCAGACGGGTGCAACATGGGCTTGGACGACAAAAGGGAAGCGTTGTCCTGTATTCAAGTCGTTTCCGCAATCTGAAGGGTCAGGAGTACCATAACGTTCTGCCTTCCAGTTTAATACGGTGGAGCCGCCGGTAAAGTCTGCAATGTAATAATCCGAAGCCGTAGTGGGGATGGTGTTGCTTTGCCCGCTGACTAATCTAGCTCTGATGGGGATACTGCCAGTAAAGGTGCCCTTTAGCTCGATACGCATGACACCTGTTCCGACACTGCTGGGAGAGTTTGCCGTGTTATTTGTTCCCCAGTTGGTGTTATCGGGTTTAAGTAAGGATAGTTGCAGTGTTTGGGCGTTATTCCTGCTATGAACCATTTTTCGGGGGGCGTATATGTTTGTAAACCCTCTCCCCCCGTCAATATTGAAGCACAAGCGCACTTTTACGGTGTAGTCGTCGTTATTGATACATTGGTAGTGGATGGTGGCTTGAATATCTTCCGGCTGGTTGTTGTTTAGAAGGTTGATCCCATTGCTTTGACTTCCGAATACCAAGGCAGGATGACCTTTGAAGGTTCCGTTGCCTTGTACCGTCGCTGTGCATTGTACAAACCTTCCGGCTACACCGCTGTTTGCCCAAGTCTGTCCTGCGGACAGGGACAGCAGTCCGAATACGACAGGCAATGTCATTTGTCGGAAAAGACGGTTTGCGGTTTTCAGACGACCTCTCTTTATATTTATCTGCATATGATGTCTCCCAGTTCCGGGATGGAATCCGGATTGTGTGTTTCAGGGTAGTCCGCTTCGAAGGTGCAAGTGCCACCGTTTTCGGGGAGAGCGACGGTGAAGCGGTTTCTACCTTCTTTCATGTTTTCAATATATGTTTTGCCGTCGAAGCCGGTTACGGCTGCCGGTGTGCCGTCTTCGGCAGTAATGCTGCCGCCGCTCGGAATCCATTGGTTTTGTGCGTCTTTCAGCGTCATGGTGGCGGCGCGGGTGCGCTGGATTTTGAATTCGACGCGCATGCCCGAGCGTTCGGGCGGGGCAATTTCGGCGACGGTGTGTTCAAGCTGAACGTCTAGCGGCAACTCGGCAATATCGACGCTGACGGTATTTTTTGGTAGGCGGAGAGGCTGGGGATCAACGCCAGCCCTTTGCGGTTGGTTTTGCCTACGGGCATGCCGCCTGCGCGGATAGGAACGTCCGCCATATCGCCGGTGCTGACGACGGCGAAACTGTCGTTGACTTGGCGGGTGGCGAAGATGCTGCCGCCCATGAGGACGAGGCCGCCCCTCCAGCCTGCATTCCAGTTGCTGTTGCCGCTTTGGCTGTAAACGTTTGCCCAGCCGTCGCCGTAGGTGTTTTGATGGCGGATGTTGCCGTTGAAGGTATTGCTGCGGCTGCCGTTTGCGTTGTCGTTTTGCTGCCAGCCTATGCCCCAGCTGGTACTGCCCATGCCGCTGCTGGTTTTGTTCAGGGTTGCTTGGTAGCTGTTGTTGTGTTTGTTTCTGCTGATGCCTGCGGAGGTCGAATAGCCGTTGTCGAGGCTGACGGAGAGGCCCGCGTGGAAACTCAGTTCTCGCCTGTTGCGGAAGTTTTTATTGGCGCCGGCGTAGAGCGAGGTGCGGTTTTTGAAGCTGCGGCTCCAGCCGAACGAGCCTACGCCGTCGGCGGGGCTGCCTTCGGTGTGGGAATGGACGTAGGATAGGCTGAATGAGCCGAGTTTGTCGCTGCTCCAGCCTGCGGATGCGGAGGCGGATGTAGCGGGGTGGCGTGTGGCTTTGAAAAAGTCTGCGCCGTATGCGGTATCGCCCAGTTCGGCAAATTGTCCGTTGGTACGGCTTGCGCCCGCGCTGAAGGAGAGCCTGTCCCATTGGGTGCTGAAAAACGCGCTGCCGCGTCGTCCTGTTTTGCCTGCGAAGCGGCTTTCGGCGTAGGTAAGATTGAGTTGTCCGAGCGAACCCAATACGGTATCGGCAGCAATACCCGCCTGACGGTAGCCTCGCGCGGCTTCGCCGTGGATTTGGGCGGTCAGGGTATTGCTGACGCCGTAACGCAGCGTGCCGGAGGCGGCGGGGTCGGATTGGTATTTTGCGGAACGGATGCCGTAATCGCGGCGGACGTAGCCTGCTTCAAACGACCATTCGTTCAAGCCTTTTGCTAAAAGTCCGCTGCCGCCGTAAAGCGGCATATCGACGACGACGGTGCGCCCCAGTACGTCGGTGGCGACGACTTGGGCGTTGCTGCGGCCGCTGATGGACGGCGGCAGGATGAGTTCGTATTCGCCCGCTTCGACGTCGCGGCTCATTTGTTTGACACCGTCAATATAGAGATCGACCGTGCCGGGCAGGGTGCTTTTGCCGAGGTAGGAACGCAGCGGGGTGGTTTGTTTCCACGGACGGGTGTTGTAAGTACGGGAAATTTTGATGCCGCCGATGCGTGTGCCGCCCCATGAGCCGATTTGTCCGGTCAGGGTGTCGCCGACGGTCAGCGATATGCCTTGTTCGGGCCAGACGGTGCGCCAGTAGGTATCCAAGCGGGCGGTATTGCTGCGGGAGCCGCTTTCTTTGTTGTGGCTTCGGTTGGCAAATTGGGTGTGGTTCAGATAGCCCCAAGGCGTACTCAGGCGCATTTCACCGAAAACGCCCTGCGTGCCGCTGCCGGAATTGTTGCGCGAGATATTGGTGTCATAGTTCAGAACGGCGGCAAAGCCGGGTTTGGCGATGGCGTAGCGGTTTTCCTGCGGCACGCCGATACGGGCGGTTTTCAGGTCGGGCTGCCATTCGAGGGGGGCGGTGAGATCAAGGGTTTGCGCGGCGGCATCGTATTTCGCCTGCAAACCGGGGATAGTGGATAGTTCGAACCATACGCCCGCGCCGGGTGTGGACGTGCCGTCCTGTATTTCAGGCACAACGCCGTTTTTGCCTGCTTCGGCAGCTTCTGCGTCGGGCAGGGCAATGCCGTAGGCGCGCAGGGATTCGGGGCGTGCATACAGTACGCCGTTACGCGACATGAAAGGTTCGATACCGTCGCGTATGCTGCCGTTGACTTTGACCTGCGGGTAAACGGTCAGCCATGCCTGCTCGTAGGCAGCAGGCGCCGCCTGCGTCAGGATGTCCTGAGCAGGAGAGGGCAGGGCGTAGAAACACAGCATCAGCGCGGTACTTAACCGCGTCAGCTGTGTCCTTAGGTCATGGGGCGGCAAACCGTACCTCCGTTTGGATCGGCATACCGTTTACCGTGGCATTCAGACGAACTGGGTTCAGAGAAGCGGGGGAAACTTCCAGCTCGCGTTTCCAAGTGTTGCCCGGCAGGACGTAGCCCGCCAGACCGCTTGCCAGCGTCAATGCGTCTTTGACAGAGGTCGTCTGAAACGTAATATTGCTCAGTTGCGCATGGGCATTGCCTGTATTTTCGGCAACCAAAACCGTTTTGCCGTTCGCGGCTTTTTCAGCACGCCATTGCAGCTTCGGTTCGGCATTGTTTTGAACGTTGACAAACAGCGGCAGCGAATAGCGCATCACCAACTGGATACCTTTTTGCGGTTTCGCATTGGGAGCGGGCAGCTCGTCCACGATCAAGCGGTAGGCTTCTTCTGCCTGTTTGTCGGACGGTTTGACACGCATCACGCGGAACTGCTGTTGCGCACCTGCTTCCAGTTTGACCATAGGCGGACTGGCAATGACGGCATCGGTGGGTTCGAGTATCTCGCCACCGTTTGCGTCCTGCGTCCAGCGGAACACGCGCACTTGCGCCGTCAACGGCTCTGTACCCTTATTTCCCAAAGTAAAAATGCCCGCCCGCTGTTTGGCGGGCAGGGACAAAGACGTCGGATTGACTTGCAAGCCGGCGGCATGGCTTTGTAAAACCGCTGCCGCCGTCAGCATACCGACAAGTGTGCTGATTGCTTTTGCATGAGTATTTTTTAGTTGTTTTGTTTTGAGGGAGTAAACCGGATTAGTAGGACAGGGTTACTTTGACTTGGTCTTGGTAGGTATCGATAAATTTGTTTAATTCACCTGCTTTGACAGTTGCAAATACAGGGAGTTTGACTGCTTGGGCATCACTTAAACCCTGTCCTGTCAATGAAAGAAGGTCGGCACCTGAATTGCCCCAAGGATTGTTGCTGTTGGTTTCTTGGACTGTTTCATTTATGCCTGAACCGCTTACGACAGGTTTTTGAAGTTGATAGCTGATGGTGTCATTATTTTGTTTTGATGTGCGAGAGATGCCCCACATTGTGCCTTCACCATTGTTGCTTGGTACGTTTTGAGGTTCCAAACCTACTGTGAAAAGTGTGTTTTTACTGCAACGGATATTCAGACCAGTAGCCATACCGCCAACGTTTTTTTTGGGAAATAGCAGTTGAGTTTGATGATGCGACATGTGTGTCAAAATCAATGTCTGCACCAGCTAAACTTGGACCTTCAGTAGTAATTTTTGTACTGTTCGATGCGCTGTTTGTTGTTAGAACTTCGCAAGTGCCGGTCAATTTCAGGTGTACGTTGAAATGGCCTTCTTTAGTTTCGGCCATTGCAGCATTGCCCATCATCATGAGGGAAGCCAGAGCCAGAGAAGTTAAAGTAAAACGTGTTTTCATCGGATTTATCCTTATATGTGAGTTTAGATGTGTATTGACACAGTCTCCGTAATATTTCTGTGTGCCGGTTATACGGTAGGGTTTTATGCCTAAACGGTATATATGACATTATTATGATTTATGATTAATGTTGCAACTGTTATTGTTTGGTATTTTATAAGTTCCTGTGTTTTTTGTAAATTTTTGTATTAATTTTTGTTGTGTTTTTGCAAAGATTCTATTTTATTCGGTATTTAAATTGGATAAAGGGTCGTTTGAAAGCGTTTAAAAGAAGCTTTAGTTTCTTGAAGTTGGCTTTCAGACGACCTTTGCGGATGTTTTGCAGTAGATTGGGTAGTATTTGGAAATAACTGATGAGCAATAGCCCGACGGGTGTTGTTGATGATGGGCTTGCCCTGTTTTTGCATATAAAAAGGTCGTCTGAAAATCTCGATTTGAGGTTTTCAGACGACCTTTGTGTTTCTATCAATCCGTCAGGCG
>CAKMQH010000032.1 GCA_927911515.1 uncultured Neisseria sp. | reverse complement strand
TTGATATGCTTGATTCGATTAACCCGGTTTACCATCCGCACGCGGACGGATGAGCCAAGGGATGTATTTCCATGCGTAAAGCAGCAGTGCCAGCGCAAACAGGACTGAGGAAGTACGGATACTATGGACATAGCCAGTACCGCCAACAAAAATCGCGACCATACGGATAACCGTTGAAGCAATCATCAACCAAAAGGCAATGGGTACGGATTTGGGCGGCGGGTAGATAGAGTTGCCGGTATGCCCAAGCGCGGTGCGCGCCATCATCCCCAAAGTCAGGACACCGATACCACCAACACCGATAAGGTGCACGCCGAGGTTGAGGAACGAAGCGTGAAAGTAAGAAGCTCCGACAGCAATCAGTCCCAAGCCAGTGAACAAATAACCCGCAAACAAAATCCACAACATCGGTTCTTTCAAAACGGCTTTATACCACCAGCGGTAAACCTGTACGGTAAAAATCACGCCCGCTACAAAAGCAAAAGCAGATGAGAGCCAAGGCAGGGCTTGGTGTGCCATCAACATGGCAGTCAACATAGGCAACCAAAGGGATGCGTGTGCCACCCATACCGGGCTGGGGATTTGTGGAACATTCAGGCGTTTGGAAGTAAAGAATGAAATAATCCGCATACCGATAAGGCCGATAAAGCCCGCGACCATAATCAAACCGGATTGCAACCCGCTGAGAAGTGCGGCTGCGTTTCCGGCATGCAGTTGGAAGTGGAATGCGGCGTGTGTTCCGCCCAAGACGAAGATGGCGAATACGGCGACGTAGTTGCGTTTATTCTTAGATCGGATAACAGGCAATGCCATGCAAACCGCGCCATACCAGAAAAACAGCGTGCCGAGTATGCCGCTTGCGGTTGCCCCCCAACCTGGGATAAAAACAGCAATCCTTGCCGCCAACCAAAATGCGGTTAACCCGACCAAAACACCGCCGCGCGTAGGCGGCTGCCCCGTCCAAGTGGCAACGGCGGTCAACAGGAAGGCAATGACGACAAGTCCGGCATAGCCCCAAATCATTTCATGGGCGTGCCAGTAAAAGCCGCGCAACTCACCCGTACCCGTATAGCCGAAGCCCCAAAGCAGGATAGACAGTGCGCCGTATAATGCCGCCAGCGAGTAGAACGGGCGGAATGCCATTGCCCAAACAGGGTGTTTGAAAAAGGCGGTCATGGTAGTTCCTTGGTTTGTATTTGGAATGGTTTATTTTGAATTTGAATAGATAGGAAGGGGTCGTCTGAAAAAGCTGACATCACGTTTTTGACTTTTCAGAGACCTTTTTGTCAGATTCCTTCAGGCCGAGGCAGGAACGGCTCGACTGCGGGAAACAGTTCGCGTTCTTCAAAACGGGCATGGTCGCGCAGGGTAACGGCAAAATCCTTATTCCACTCTTCATTAAGATATTCAGGATTTGCCATCATGCCGCGCAATTTGGCGTGTTCCGCCTCGAAACGCTCACGCATCGCAGCGGGGATATTTTGCCAATATGGAGCAAACATGACCTCTTCTTCGGTAAAATGCGGTTCCAATTCAAGGAAATGCGCTTCTAACTCGGTCTGGTGGCTTTCAGTAGGCGTACGAAGAAGGCGGACACAGAGCGAAAGGGCGTGATGGTGTTCGCGGGAAAGTTCGATAAGTGCTGGATGGCGTTTTAACGGCTTCATAATATTTGATTATAATGATAATAAATTATCAAACTGCACTGGATTAATTTAAATGTTTCGGATATTATGAAACTTAATCATATATAAAGTCAAACACATAACGGCGACAGTTCTCCGCAGGATACACTGCCGCCGTCCTAAAAAAATAATATATTTCGAACAGAGAAAACCATGTATCTGACGCAACATACGGATTATGGTCTGCGGGTATTGATTTATGCGGCCGTAAACGACGATTCGTTAGTCAATATCGGAACCATTGCCGAAGCCTATAACATTTCCAAAAGTCATCTGATGAAAGTCGTTACCGCACTTGTCAAAGGCGGATTTCTGACCAGTATAAGGGGAAAAGGAGGCGGACTGCGTCTGGCAGATACTCCCGATAAAATTAACGTTGGTGCGGTCGTGCGTCACCTTGAGCCTATGCAAGTTGTTGAATGCATGGGAGAAAACAACGAATGCCTGATTACCCCATCCTGCCGTCTTGCCGGTATTTTGGGTGGAGCGATTAAGGCTTTCTTTGCACATTTGGACGGATTTACTTTGCAAGATTTGCTTAATAAGCCGACTTATGATTTGTTGTATGAACCGAAAATTGAAATCATTGCAGAAAAAGTGAACGGCAAAACAGCATGATTTAACCCGTCAAATAGAGTATGCGAAAGTTTTGATAGGGTCTGTATGTTAGGTGGTAGTGGAAATTATCAGGCGTATTTTTGTAATCGTAATATGCTTGTATAGGTAAGTTTTATTTTCAGACGACCTGTAAATAGGTAAACGAAATAGGTTTGTTTTTCTGTTCTTGTCAGTTTCTTGTTGATGGAGCTGGAAATAAATCTGAATAAACCCTATGACAATAATGTTTGTGCCATTTGTTTGACGGGGCGTTACTCCATTGTTGTTATTTTATCTGTACGTTATATTATAAATTTTGAACTTTTTCTGTTAATCGCATTCTAATGCAACCGAATGAGGCATTGCGTCCTCTTTTTCTTTTGTTTTGTTGTGATAATGAATAGCAATATCAAAATATTATGTCGTATGATATTAAGTTGCAGAAATATTCTCAGATGGATATTCACTTTAAAAACAAATGTAAAAATAGGTTGCAAACAAAAATTGTTGCTATTATCATGCGTCGATTATGAATAAAGAACGAATTTTAACTCCAGCAGTCGTCATCTCGGTGGTTTTAATCCACGCGGGTTTGGTCGCGTTGTTATGGCAAGCACACAAGCCGCCTGTGCCGGAAATGATGAATATTGAGTTTGTCGATTTGGCAGATTTGGGTGGTGATGGTGGCGGAGACGGTAGTCCTGACGGCGAAGGTGCGCCGGCAGCTCCGGAAAAGACGCCTGAGCCTGAAAAGCAAAAGCCAAGGCCGAAACCTAAGCCGGTTGAGCCTCCAAAGCCTATTATCAAGCCGGTGGTGACGAAAAAAGAGGATGCTGATATCCAGCAGCCTAAAGAGAAGCCGAAGCCGGTTGAAAAACCGAAACCCGAACCTAAGCCGGAACCCAAACCAGAGCCTAAACCGGAGCCTAAGCCTGAACCTAAAACAGAATCCAAACCTGCGCCTCAAGCCTCGGAATACACCGGTACTAAAACCGGTCCGAATACTGCGGAAAACGGAAAAGGCAGTGGAGAAGGTAAGGCCCTTCACGGTGAGGGTAAAGGAAGTGGTGGCGGTACGAAAGGTACCGGCAGCGGACGCGGTGAAGGCAGTGGATCAGGCAGTGGTGGTGCCAAAGGTGAACATGGATCAGGTACCGGTAGCGGCGGAGGCGCCGGAGGCGGAGGTGGAAGCGGCGGTCCTCCTGCTATCGTAGATAAAGGTTTCCTCCCTACCCCGGCTTATCCACCTCTCTCTCTAGAAAACGGAGAGGAAGGGATAGTGCATTTATCTATTCTTGTTCAACCCGGTGGTAAGGTTGTAAAAGTTACCGTAACTAAAAGTAGCGGATTCCAACGTTTAGATAATGCAGCAAGGAAGGCAGCGACTGCCGCCGGCAGCCGATACCCCACAAACCGTTTGACAGAATACCGAGGTAAAATTAATTTCCAACTTCAGTAAATGAACGCGAATTACCTGTATTTTGACAAAAAGAAATTTTTAATTTTATTTTTAATCTGGAAAAATTATGGATTTGAAATTAGTGTTTGAATCAGGCGATTTCGTCCTGATTAGTGTATTCGTCCTGATGCTGTTGATGAGCATTGTTACTTGGTGTCTGATTATCCTGCGCACTATCAAACTGAAAAAAGCCAAAAGTGCCAATGCTGAAGTGAAAACGCAAATGCTGAATGCTTTTACGCTGTCGGAGGCGGTACAGAAAGTGAAGAGCATTGATTCACCAATGAGCCGTGTAGCAGACGAATCTTTGCGTGCTTACCAAAGCTATCGTCAAAGCAATGCGAAAACACTTACTACCGAGCTGCCTTTAAATGAATACCTCGTCATTCAAATCCGAAACAGCATGGAGCAAGCTATGCGCCAGTTTGACTACGGTATGACTGCTTTGGCATCCATTGGTGCAACCGCTCCGTTTATCGGCTTGTTCGGTACGGTTTGGGGAATTTATCATGCTTTAATCAATATCGGTCAAAGTGGGCAAATGAGTATTGCTGCCGTTGCCGGTCCGATTGGTGAGGCGCTGGTATCCACTGCTGCCGGTTTGTTTGTCGCCATTCCTGCTGTTTTGGCGTACAACTTCCTCAATCGCGGTAAGAAAACCCTCTCTCAAGATATGGACGCTTTTGCGCACGATTTGCACGTCCGTCTGCTGAATCAAAAGGACTAAATTATGGCATTCGGTTCAATGAATTCCGGCGATGATGCGCCGATGTCGGACATCAACGTTACGCCCTTGGTCGATGTGATGCTGGTACTGTTGATCGTTTTTATGATTACCATGCCTGTATTGACCCACTCGATTCCTTTGGAACTGCCGTCCGCTTCGGAAAAAGCGGCGAAGCAGAAGGAGAAGCAGCCTAAAGATCCGCTGCGACTGACGATAGATGCCAACGGCAGCTACTATGTTGGCGGTGATTCTGCGACTAAAGTCGATATTGATACGGTGATTTCACGTTTGAAAACCGAGAAGCAGGAAAATGCGGATACCATCATAGCGATTGCGGCTGATAAAGCAGTCGAATACGAATACGTCAACAAGGCACTCGAAGCCGCGCGTGAAGCCGGTATTACCAAAGTCGGTTTTGTAACCGAGACCAAAGCGCAATAATTACCGATAGCAAGCTAAAAGGTCGTCTGAAAAGCATTCCTACTTTTCAGAGACCTTTTTCATATTCTAGACATTGCCAAGATAGCAACTATGTCATGACCAACTTTAGCATTCTCCCCTCTTCCTTCAGTGTATAAATGAACTGCGATTCTCATAAATTCGACTGTCTGAACAACTCTCAAGCCTACCCAACCTTTTCTATTGAGAAAATTTAAACATAAAGCTGGCATTGTTCCATTCTAGGACAAAAGGTCGTCTGAAACTTGTACGGCTTGCAGTATGAGCACTCTTAATAGTTAACAATACTATTCATGCAAGCGATTATAAATCTCCCTCTTCCCCGCTTCCTTTATAACATAATCGACAATCTGGATTAACATCTAACCCAAATAAAGCGATAAAACCATCTTTATAGAGGATTAAGCAATATTCTCAGTACACACCCTCGATCAAACATCTTCATGTCACTTTTCCATGAAATAAAGGTCGTCTGAAACTAGATAAATGGTTATAGCAATTAAAATCAAAATAGGACAGTAACGCATCGTCAAAATCGGGGCGTAAATCAGACAAAAACGGTTTCGCATATACCGCTTAATATTTCGCCCCACACCTTCTCAATCGGGTTGAGCTCAGGTGAATAAGGTGCAAGAGGCAATACCTTATGTCCCAATTTTTCCGCCATTTCCCGTAAGACGCTCATACGGTGAAATCGTGCATTATCTAAAATAATCACCGATTTTTGAGTCAATGCGGGGCAGTAGGCATTGCTGAAACCACGCTTCAAAAAAGACTCCGGTCATCGTTATTTTTGATAAACCATCGGAGCAATCAGCCGATTGCCGACTTGTGCGGATACCAGAGATAAGCGTTGGTATCTTTTCCACTTATCTGCGCTTTCACTATTTGCCCTTTCAGGCTGCGGGCATGGGGACGGAACAGGTAGCGGTCAAATCCTGTTTCATCCAAATAAACACGTTTGGTAGTCGGAAAATTCGGCCAGCTGTGTCAAATAATGCGTTACTTTGGCCGGGTCTTGTTCTTTGTAAGTGGTGGTCTTTTTTTGCGCGTCATCCCCATCTGTTTGAGTGCATAGCAAAC
>CAKMQH010000031.1 GCA_927911515.1 uncultured Neisseria sp. | reverse complement strand
TCACAGCAGAGTTATCTAACAATCCTCTCAAATAACCGCTAGCCACAATCAAAGACGGATTGGTATCACTAATTTCTTTCTCTGTCTGGGTATAGTCCTCCTTCAACCTGTCCATTTCTTGTTCCAACAGTGAAAGTTTTTCTAGACTATCCGAGTGCTTTTTCTTTTTCTGAGCATGATCAACCAAGTCTTCCTGGGAGGAGGCCACCAAGATCATCTCCGCATAGGACTTGGTGAACTTGTTGGCTGCAATCATCATATCTGCAGCTTCCATCTGTCGGATGGGTTTCATTTTTCGGAGAATCCGAAACGTATCTTGTGCCAGATGCTTGTCTGCGAGTTTCGCGGCTACTTCAGGGCGCGATATTCATTCAGCAAATTCAACTTGCTTTCGATTCCGGATAAGTTGATATTCAGGGTTTTGGCAATTTTCTCCCTTTGTATGCCTTTGCCAATTGCACGGCTGATCATCCAGTATTCCTAAATCGGGCTTAAACGGTTAATTTGCCGGTTATAGGTAAATCTTTCATCGTCTGTGGACAACAGACATACTACCGTGTCATTCCTAGTTCTTGTAAGGCAAGCAGACGGAGATGACCGTCCAGTAAGAGATACTTACCGTTTTCTTCATAAACCGCCAGCGCTCAATAACACCAATTTCCTCTGCTGAGGCCAAGATGCTTTTGAATTTCATGCTTTCCCGTATGCCTGAAAGCTTGGCTATGATCAGATCGATTCAGCATTCGAGCTTTGTTCGTCAAATCGTACTCACTCAGATCTGTTTAAGCGAAAATTTGAAGGCAGCAATGTTCGTGTGTGAATTCAAAAAGTTTCTTGCTTCATCAGAAGTATATCTGAGAGACTGATACTAGTAAAAACAGATATGTCTGTTTTGATTTTATAATGCAGATCACTCAGAGCGATCTAGTGCCGAGAATGTCATCTCAGGGAACTTTTCTCGTGCAAGCCGGCGTAGATTAGTTTGATGCTCGGTACCCGAACAGAGAAATAAAAAATAGTTTGCTGTTTGCTGTTAAAATATTCTTCCGATTGCCCGACGCACCGCCGTCTCTGCGTTTTGTTTCCATCACTCAATTGCAACCGTTCCCATGATCCGCCTTGCCCTGTTCGCCGACATCCACGGCAAATTCCTGCTCCCATTCAAGCTGGCGCACCACCACCAGCAAACCACCGGCAAATCCATAGACTTAATTGTCCAATGCGGCGATATGGGCGCATTCCTGGATAAGAGCCGTATGGACAAGGCCACGCTGCGTCATGCGGCAAGAGACCGCGACGAATTGGGTTTTATGGATGATTTTATGCACGCCAAGCCGCCGATTGCCCAATGCCTCGACCGGCTCAACCTCAATATGCTCTGTGTGCGCGGCAATCATGAGGACCATGAATTTTTGGATGAATTGGAACGGCAAAGCGTGCAGGCTGCTTTTCCGATTGATGTTTATTAGCGCGTTTGGGTGCAGAAAACGGGCGAACCGTTTGTGTTGCAGAAGGATGGCGAATCGCTGGAAATTCTCGGCATCGGGCACATTGGCGATAGGAAACAGCGGCCGCACGGCGAATTTATTCAGGAGTATGAACGGCAAACCTTGCGCCGCTTTATTAAAGACTGCTTGAAAAACAAGCACGACCCCGATCTGCTGATAACGCATGACCAGCCCACCGACAGCCAAAGCGGTTACGGCGCGGAAGAGATTGCCGATGTGCTGGACCAGCTGGCGTTTGCCTACTATTTTTACGGGCACACGGGCGAAGCATACCGGCAGAACTTGGCGAACAGAGGCATTACCCTGTCGGTCAAAATCAAAGAATTGGAATTTGACCGACAGGGCAAGTTGTCGGAAGGCTGTATGTTGATTTTGGAAGTGGAACAGAAGAAAGGGGACAAGCAGTTTACGCTTTCGCCTGTGCCGTTAAACGAGATCATTCATTTTATGCAGGACACTTGGCGGTATTGCTGATGCAAAAAGGACGGATTGAAAACCCGTCCTTTTGTTTTGCCGACTGTTTTTCAGGCAGCCTGCACTATTCAAGGCTACCTGAAAAATTCATCTCTAAAATAAAAGCTCATTCATTCAATGCTGTCAATCTCGCCCGAACTTTTGCAGCCGCATCTTCCGTGCTGTTGCCGACAATAACGTTTTGCTTGTCGTCGAAATACTGAACGGCAGGGAGGTCGCGCAGGAAGCTGTCAATATCTTGTTCGGTCAGGAAACGACCGTGCATATCCCAGCCGACATTGAGGGCACGCCCTTTGACGGCGGCCATGCGGTCGTGCAGATGGCCGTAGAGGTGGTATAGGCCGTGGTGGATGCCGTCCCATTCGTATAAGGGATAGTGGCACAAAATCGCGGTATTGCCGATTTCGGGCAGTTTGAGCCGCAGGTAATGGCTGGCGGACGAGAGCAACGGATGGCCGTCGGCTTTGCGCGTGTTGAGGAAATGTGCTTCGTTTTGCCGAATCAGGTAGTCGTGGTTGCCGTAGATCAAATGGTGTTGCCCGTTAAGCCGTTGCAGCACGGCTTCGATGTGTGCGGGCTTTTTTGCAAAGCAGACATCGCCGAGGTTGTACACAGTGTCTTGCGGGGTAACGACGCGGTTCCAGCAGTCGATCAGGTATTCGTTCAGCTCGTCGGCGTTATCGCTTTGCAAGCGGAATTGCGGGCAGTATCGGGCGATGTTGGGATGGGAGAAGTGCCAGTCGGCGGTGAAATAGGTTTGGGACATGGGATAGCCTCAAAGCCGAAGACACTGCCCGGGCAGCCGTTAGG
>CAKMQH010000030.1 GCA_927911515.1 uncultured Neisseria sp. | reverse complement strand
CCGTCCGGGCGGGAGAGGGCTGGGGGAGAGGGCTGGGGGAGAGGGTGGTCTTTATTGGGCTGCACCAATTTGATTTTGCCTAAAAACTGCAAAGCCACCCCCATCCTAACCTTCCCCCGCCGACGGGGGAAGGAACAAGGTTGTTGATGTAATAAAAGGTCGTCTGAAACCAAAATCCTGTTTTCAGACGACCTCTCTTCATCACTCCGCAAAATCTCTAACCCTCAAACGGTGCAATCTCAAACGGGCGGTTTACCGCAAGCCGTTTGCGTCCAGCCATTTCTCCAAGTCTTCGGCGCTGATTTTGCCGCCGTTTTCTTCCAAATCAAGCTTGTTGACTTGTTTGCCTTTGCTGTATTTCGCTAGGACGGGCGTGCCGCCGAGTTTGTATTGTTGGCGGAACGCGGTCCATGCTTCTTTGTCTTGGTGCAGGCGGTGGACGTTGACGAAGTAGATTTTGCCGTTCAGGTTGCGGCTGGCGATGTAGCGTTTGAACATGGGTTCGAAGGCGTTGCAGTCGCCGCAGCTTGGTCTGCCGATGTAGGCGTAAACGGTGTCTCCGTTGGCGACGCGTTTTTTGAAGCTTTCGACGGTCAGGCTGTCGAGGTGGAAGTAGATGTCGGAATAGGTATCTTCCAGCCGCTTGGTGTTTTCGGCGGAAAGGCGCACGGCGGTTTGCGCTTCGGACAGGCTGTTTTTCAGGGCTTCGGTTTCACGGTCGGCGGCGCAGGAACACAAGAGCAGCGCGGCGGTCAGGACGGGCAGGATTTTCATGATTCGGCTCCTTGGTTGCGATAGGGAAAGTATACGCTTTTCGCGGCGGCGGGGTCGTCTGAAACTCGGGAAACGGCTTTTTTCAGACGACCTTTTGATGTATGGCAATGGGCGGGCGAAGTAGCGTTGTGTAGCGTGGGCTTTGTCCGCGATGGTTTGGGGGAGGGCGTCGGTTTACTGCGGGTTGAAGCCATCCCCTGCAAAACGGTAGAATGACGGCAGTTTGACAGACGGTTTGCGCCGATATTCGGGCGCGCCGTTCCTATATCGATATAAACCATCCAATCAAAGGAAACCTTCATGACGACATTCCCCATCGCGCGCGCGGGCGATAAGACACTTGAAATCCAAGGCAAAATGGCGAACCGCCACGGCTTGATCGCCGGTGCGACCGGTACGGGTAAAACCGTGACTCTGCGCCGTATGGCGGAAGCCTTCAGCAGCGAGGGCGTTCCCGTATTTTTGGTTGACGTCAAAGGCGATTTGTCGGGCATCGCGCAAGCGGGTGCTGCCAGCGGCAAGGTGGGCGAACGCATTGCCGAGTTTGGTTTGGGCGAGCAATGGCTGCAAAGTTTCCCCGTGCGCTTTTGGGATGTTTACGGCGAAACCGGCATTCCGGTGCGCGTAACCGTTTCGGAAATGGGCCCGCTGCTGCTGGCTCGTTTGATGAATTTGAACGACACGCAGGAAGGCTTGTTGAACCTCGTGTTCAAAGTCGCCGACGACAAAGGCTGGCACATTCTGGATTTGAAAGACCTGCGCAGTATGCTGAAACACGTTTCCGACCACGCTGCGGAATACCGCACGCAATACGGCAACGTCTCCGCCGCCAGTATCGGCGCGATTCAGCGGCAGCTTTTGACGCTGGAGAACGAAGGTGCGGAAAAATTCTTCGGCGAACCGTCGCTCAACTTGCAAGATTGGATGCAGACCGACAACGGCAAAGGTGTCATCAATGTCCTCAATTCGGAAAAACTGATGCGCTCGCCGCGTATGTACAGTGCGTTTTTGCTGTGGATGTTGGCAGAGTTGTTTGAAACCCTGCCCGAAGTCGGCGATTTGGACAAACCGAAATTCGTGATGTTCTTCGACGAAGCGCATTTGATGTTCGACAACGCCGCCAATGCGCTGGTGGAGCAGGTCGAACAAGTCGTGCGCCTGATCCGTTCCAAAGGCGTGGGCGTGTATTTCGTGACCCAAAACCCGCTCGATTTGCCCGATACCATCCTCGGACAGCTCGGCAACCGCGTGCAACACGCCCTGCGCGCTTTCACGCCGCGCGACCAAAAAGCGGTTAAAGCCGCTGCCGAAACCTTCCGCAGCAACCCGAATATCAAAGTTGCCGAAGCGATTGCCGAACTGGGCGTCGGCGAAGCACTTGTTTCCTTCCTCGACGAAAAAGGTATGCCCGAACCGGTAGAGCGTGCGCTCGTCCTGCCGCCGCAATCTTCCTTGACCCCGCTTGCCGCCGAAGAGCGCAACCGCTTATTCCAAGACGATGATTTGTATCCGACCTATAAAGACATGGTGGACAATTATTCCGCCTTTGAAGCCTTAGCCGAAGCCGACAGTCAGGTTGCGGCGGAGAAAGAGGCGGCAGCGGCGGCAAAAGAGCAGGAAAAAGCGCAAAAAGCCGCTGAAAAAGAAGCCGCCAATGCCGACCCCGGCATACTCGGCGGACTGCTCGGCGGTTTGAGTGGCGGTCGTAAAAAGTCAGGACAGGGCTTGGGTTACAACGTTGCCGACGCCATCGGCAGCCAAATCAATCGCCAAGTGACCAATGCCATCTCCCGCAGCGTGATGGGAATCATTAAAAATATGTTTAAAAAATAAGGCGTAAAAAGAAGGCAGAGGTCGTCTGAAAGCTTGAAAATCGGTTTTCAGACGACCTTTTATGCTGGAGAAGACGGGAGGTTGATTGAAAATATGGGAATAAGAAACTGAGATGACTCTACAAAAAAAGCGTCCGCATTTTGGGCATAGACCCCGGCAGTCGGGTAACCGGTTTCGGCGTGATCGACGTATGCGGCAGGGAACATTTTTATGTGGCGTCAGGCTGTATCAAAACGCCGCCGAATGCGCCGTTGGCGGAACGTATCGCCGTGATTACGCGGCATATCAAGGAGATTGTGCAGCAATACCGCCCACATCAGGCGGCGGTGGAGCAGGTGTTTGTCAATGTGAATCCGGCGGCTACGCTGATGCTGGGGCAGGCGCGCGGGGCGGCATTGGCGGTGTTGGTGATGGAAGATTTGCCTGTGTTTGAATATACGGCTTTGCAGGTCAAGCAGGCGGTGGTCGGGAAGGGCAAGGCGGCGAAAGAGCAGGTGCAGCATATGGTGGTGCAGATGCTGTCGCTGTCGGGTACGCCGCAAGCGGATGCCGCTGACGGACTCGCCATCGCGCTGACACACGCTTTACGCAATCACGGCTTGGCGGCGCAGTTGGGCAAAGGGCAGATGCAGGTGAAGCGGGGGCGTTTCCAATAAGATGCGACGCGGCATTGCTTTGGTATAGTGGATTAAATTTAAATCAGGACAAGGCGACGAAGCCGCAGACAGTACAGATAGTACGGAACCGATTCACTTGGTGCTTCAGCACCTTAGAGAATCGTTCTCTTTGAGCTAAGGCGAGGCACCGCCGTACTGGTTAAAGTTAATCCACTATAAAGGTCGTCTGAAAACCGTGTCCGGCTTCGCAGCATCACCAGCCTGCCTGTCGCGCGACCTTTCACTTAGGCTTCAAACGTATCCAGCCAAATCCGCCAGCTTTCGTCGGTGTCGGCGCAGACGGTCAGGGTTTTGCCGTTTTCGATGCTTTGGAACGATATGCTGCGGGCGTGGAGCATGAGGCGGGTGGGACCGAGGTGGGCGGCGGTGGCGTGGTTTTGGCGCAGGTCGCCGAAGTTGGTGTCGCCGACGATGGGGTGGAAGATGTGTTTCATGTGGCGGCGCAGTTGGTGTTTGCGGCCTGTGTGCGGGATGAGTTCTGCCCATGAATAGCGCGAGGTCGGGTAGCGGGCGGCGGATTGGAAGGGCAATTCGGTGCGCGCCAGGCAGCGGTATTGGGTTTGGGCGTCTTGGAGAGTGGCTTCGGTTTGGGATTCGGCGATTTTGTCGGGCTGATATTTGAGGGGGTAGTCGATGAGTCCGTCGTCGGGCAAATAGCCGCGCACGATTGCCCAGTAGGTTTTGCGTGTGGTTTTTTGTTCGAACTGCTGCGTCAGCAGGCGGGCGGCTTCGGGGTCGAGGGCAAACAGGAGGACGCCGGATGTGGGGCGGTCGAGGCGGTGGGCGGGATAGACGTGTTGTCCGATTTGGTCGCGCAGGGTCTGCATGACGAACTGTGTTTCGTGGCGGTCGAGCCAGCTTCGGTGTACGAGCATTCCGGCGGGTTTGTTGACGGCGATGGTGCGGCTGTCGCGGTAGAGGATTTCGAGCATTGCGGGATATGGGCGGAAATGGGGGATTGTAACGCAAGCGGTCGCGGCTGAGACGGCAATCTTGTCCCTTTTGCGCGGGATGGCGGGCTGAAACGCATGATTCGGTTCAAATAAGGAACATTTGCCGCCATTCTTACCTGCGTTTTCAGACGACCTCGGGTTCTGTCGGTTACAATGTGGGGATTCAACAAGATGAAGGAAAAACCGTGAGCCTGCTCAAAAAACTGCCCAAGCCTATGCTGCCCGATGAGGCGCGCCGCGAGATTCAGGCGCGGGAGTCGTATCATGTTTTGAAGATTATTTCGGAATTTGTCGAAGCGGGCGAGGAGCTGCGGGCAATTCAGCCTGCGGTCAGCATTTACGGCAGCGCGCGTACGCCGGAGAACCATCCCGACTACGAATTTACGCTGCGTCTGGCACGCAAGCTCTCGGATGCCGGTTTTTCCGTGATTTCCGGCGGCGGGCCGGGGATTATGGAAGCGGCGAACAAAGGCGCGTTTGCGGGTGCAAGCCCTGCGGTGGGGTTGAATATCGTGTTGCCGCACGAACAAAAAGCCAATCCGTATCAGGATTTGTCCATCAAGTTCCAACATTTCTTCCCGCGCAAAGTGATGTTTGTGAAACACGCGGTCGCGTATGTTGTCATGCCCGGCGGCTTCGGCACGCTGGACGAACTGTTTGAAAGCCTGACGCTGGTGCAGACGGGCAAAACACCCGACCGCCCGATTATCTTGGTGGGCAAGGATTTCTGGTCGGGCTTGTTGGACTGGATACGCAAAGAGCTGCTCGGGCGCGGGCTGATTGCGGAAGCCGATATGGATTTAATCCGACTGATCGACGGCGAAGACGAAATCATCGAAGAAATCTTCGCGCACTACGAAAACCGTTTGGAAGATTTTTCCGAAGGCGTCAACGCGTGGTCGCTCGGCTTGTGATGGGCTGGGAGGTCGTCTGAAAACCGTTTGAATCTTGCGGGTTGAGTTGAAATCAAGATAGGTGGCAACGCCGTATCGGTTTCCAGTTAACCCGATATATAGTGGATTAACAAAAATCAGGACAAGGCGAGGCAACGCCGTACTGGTTTAAAGTTAATCCACTATAGAATCGTTCAGACGACCCTGCCTATTCTCGTACAATACCTTTTCACCGCAAGGCAGCCACGCCGCTGCGAACAATCCCTTTATCCACTCCACCCGACCCAACCGTTCATGACCGATACCCGCCCAAATCATCACCAGCTATGCCGCCGCTACATCGTGCGCACG
>CAKMQH010000029.1 GCA_927911515.1 uncultured Neisseria sp. | reverse complement strand
TCTCAACACCCATAGCATCAAAGGTCGTCTGAAATCTCTTTCAGACGACCTTTGCTAATCCAAACACAGTCCCAAACAGTCCCAAACAGATACTTGCCAATTTAACGCTGTAGCAAGATTTCCAATATAAACTTACTACCCACATAAGCAAACATTAGGCTAACAAATCCGATAATTGTCCAAACGGCGGCTTTTTTACCGCGCCAAGCAGTCATGCTGTGTTTAAGCAGTAAGCCGCCATAAATTAGCCATGAAAGGATGCCGAATACTGTTTTATGGGTAAATGTAACAGGTTTACCAAATACAGCCTCTGCAAAAAATGTCCCGCTGACAACTGAATAGGTCAATAAGATAAAACCTACCCACATCCCCTGAAACATGAGCTTTTCCAAACTCAGTAAAGACGGTAGGAAACCGGACAAACTGGAAACACGTCTTCTATGTAGATTACGGTTTAACAGTAAAATTAAAACGGCAAACAAAGTAACAATCCCGAATAAACCGTATGCCAGCAGCGATGTACCAATGTGTGACATAAACGGCAGATCATTGATTTGGTAACCGACATATTTACCCGGAAACAGCGCGCCCAATAATAAGGTAAACGCCGCACAAGGATATAAAAGCAGCTGCAATCCGCGCAGACGATAGAAAAAACTACCAACAAAATACACCAGCAGCATTAACCATACAATCAAACTGACGGAATACCCAAAGCCCATAATCAAAACCTTGTCTTGAATAACGGGCATGAGCAATACGGCACCGTGCATGGTAAGCGCGGCACCCAAAACTGCCAGTTCGGCTTTTAGGGGATAATCTTTAATATCTCGGGTCTTGTGGTTGAACCAAACGAATATACCCAATCCGGCATACACCAGTATCAGGCAAATCAGGATAGTCGGCATAACAAACTTTCTTGGCGCGCATACATAACCGCACGCGATAGTGTAAAATAATCTCAATTTTATTTTAGCAAAGAATGCCCCGAACAGGGCAGCTATTATCATTACCAAGGACAAGCATGTTAGACAACTTAACCAACCGCTTTAGTAAAGTTTTCAAAAATATCCGCGGTCAAGCAAAACTGACAGAAGACAACATCAAAGAGGCATTGCGTGAAGTCCGCCTTGCCCTGCTCGAAGCGGACGTAGCCCTGCCCGTCGTAAAAGAATTTGTCAACAACGTCAAAGAAAAAGCGCTCGGACAAGAAGTTACCGGCAGCCTGACTCCCGACCAAGCCTTTATCGGCGTAGTCAACCAAGCCCTAATCGAATTGATGGGCAAAGAAAATTCCTCTTTAGATTTGGCAGCCGTACCGCCTGCTGTCGTTTTAATGGCGGGTCTGCAAGGTGCCGGTAAAACCACCACCGTCGGCAAACTCGCCCGCCTATTGAAAAACGAACAGAAGAAAAAAAGTCTTAGTCGTTTCAGCCGACGTGTACCGCCCTGCCGCTATTGAACAGTTGCGCCTTTTGGCTGAGCAAGTCGGCATTGACTTTTTCCCTTCCGATTCCAACCAAAAGCCTGTCGAAATTGCCACTGCGGCGATTGATTATGCAAAAAAACACTTTTACGACGTCTTGATGGTCGATACCGCCGGACGCTTGGCAATCGACGAAGAGATGATGAATGAAATCAAAGCGCTGCACGCAGCCGTCAATCCGGTAGAAACCTTATTCGTTGTTGATGCCATGTTGGGCCAAGACGCCGTAAACACCGCACAAGCATTTAACGAAGCCCTTCCGCTGACCGGCGTCATCCTGACCAAAATGGATGGCGATTCACGCGGCGGTGCGGCATTGTCTGTACGCCACGTTACCGGAAAACCTATCAAATTTATCGGTATCGGTGAAAAAATCACAGGACTCGAACCCTTCTACCCAGACCGTATCGCCAGCCGCATCCTCGGCATGGGCGACGTGTTGAGCCTGATTGAAGATGTCCAAAAAGGTATAGACGAAGAAGCCGCTGCCAAAATGGCGAAAAAGCTGCAAAAAGGCAAAGGCTTCGACCTCAATGACTTTAAAGAACAAATCCAGCAAATGCGCAATATGGGCGGACTGGAAAGTCTGATGTCAAAAATGCCAGGCGAACTGGGTCAGATTTCCAAACAAATTCCCGAAGGCACGGCAGAAAAAGCCATGGGTAAAGTCGAAGCCATCATCAACTCCATGACACCTAAAGAACGCGCTAATCCAGCCCTGCTCAAAGCCAGCCGCAAACGCCGCATTGCCGCAGGCGCCGGTACCAGCGTGGAAGAAGTCAACAAAATGCTCAAACAGTTTGAACAATCGCAGCAAGTGATGAAAATGTTCAGCGGGAAAGGACTGGGCAAACTGATGCGTATGGCAAAAGGCATGAAGGGCATGAAAGGAATGTTCCCCGGAATGTAATCAACAGGAAAACTAAGAGAGGTCGTCTGAAAACTGAAATTGGGTTTTCAGACGACCTCTCTTTATGTATAGGCATCGGGAACTAAGCCTTTTATAGTGGATTAACTTTAAACCAGTACGGCGTTGC
>CAKMQH010000028.1 GCA_927911515.1 uncultured Neisseria sp. | reverse complement strand
GCTGCAAAGCCGCAAGCGCGAATACGGCTTGGTATTGCAGGCTTCGGCGTGGCGGTGATGTATCTGACCTCTTTGGCGGCGTTGAAACTGCATCCGCTCTTGCCCGCGCCGATCGTGTTCGTACTGATGGTGGCGATGGTCGTACTGATGGCGTTGCTGGCAATCAGGCAAAACGCGCAGATTATGGCGCAGGTTGCCTTGGTCGGTGGTCTGGCGGCGCCCATCTTGGTATCAGACGGCAGCGGCAATTATTTGGTGTTGTTTTCCTACCTTTCCCTGCTCAATGCCGGTGTAGCGGCGATTGCTTGGTTTAAGGCATGGCGGCCGCTGAATCTGACGGGTTTTGCCGGAACTTTCTCCATCGCCGCGTTGTGGGGCATGCAAAGCTATACGCCGCATCATTTCGCCACCACCGAGCCTTTCCTGATTTACCACTGGCTGCTCTACACCTTCATCGCCTATCTGTTCGCCCGCCGCAAGCTGACGGAAAACCGCGAAGACACGCTCGCGCCTGTTGCCGACAATGCGACGCTGGAAGAAATTTGGAACAGCCTCTGCTCCCACGGCCTGCGCGTCCACGTCCTCGACCATACTTTATTGTTCGGCACGATGGCGGCGGCGTTCGGACTGCAATACCGCATGGTGGAACACTGGCCGTCTGCGGACGCATTCTCCGCGCTGGGCTTCGCCGCCGTTTACGGACTTGCCGCGCTGATGCTGAAACGGCAACAGGGTTTGTATATCCTGCGTCAGGCGTTTTTTTGCCCTGTCGCTGCTTTTCCTCACGCTCGCCGTTCCGCTTCACTTTGAACGCGGCAACACCGTCATCCTGTGGACGGTAGAATCCGCGCTCGTGTATTTCTTCGGGCTGCGCCAACAGCGTCCGCATATGCGTTTGGGTGCGCTCGTCGTTTATCTGCTGGCGGCGCTGACCCAACTGAGCGGTTATCAGGAGGGAGGATCCACCATCCTGCAAGGTCAATGGTTTACCACCCTGCTGACCCTGTTCGGCGGCGCAGCAATTTACCTGCAATGGCACCTCTACCGCCGTAAAGGCTCGGCACACTGGGAACACTCGCTTCAAAGCGCAACCCTCTGCGCCGCCCTGCTCTACACATCCATCCTACCTTTACTGTTTTTCGCGGAACGCGGCAGCATCATCATTTTCTCTGCTTTGGTGGCAGCTTGGGCGTTCTGCCGAGGCAAAGGCAAGTCGGAGGTGTTCAGCACATTCGCCTTGGGCAATGCAATCTTTATCCTGCTCTTCCAAGCCTCGATTAATAATGAATCCAACGGCTTCCTGACACACTGGCACCTCTTTGCCGCCGCGCCGCTGCTGTTTGCCGCCGCCTACATGCTGCAATATTTGCGTGTCCAAACCGAAGCATCTGAAAACCAAGACAAACAAGACCAACCCCTCCCATTCTCGCGGATTGCAGGCTGGGCTATCCTCGTTATCGCCCTGATGTTGGGCGGCTTCGCCACCTATACCCAATGGACGGGCGAAGAAACCCTGTTTATCGAGCTTTGGGCATTGCCGATATTCACTACCTTGCTGCTGCTTGCCAACCGTTTGAACTGGAAAGAGCTTTTTCAGACGACCTTGGCATTCATGCCTTTGTTTGCGCTGCACTTCATCGGCTATCACCTCGAACACCTATGGACTGCCGCCGCAGCCCTGCCGCTTGCCGCCGCTACCGTGTTGAACTTCGTCATTCTGAACAACCGCCGAACCCATGCGCCTATCGACTTGCACAAACTCAACATCATCCTGATCGGCATCCTTTGGTCGCTTTGGGCAGGAATGTATGTAGGCGATCGTCTCGACGGCGTTTGGTCGCAGCTCTCGTGGCTTGCCGTACCGCTGATCATGTGGGTCGTCCTCCATACGCAGCGGCAGCGCGGCTTTTTCAGACGACATCAAGCCGCCTATCAGCATTTCGCCCTGCCGATAGCCGCCCTTGCCGCAGCAAGTTGGATGATATGGACGAACTTCTCCACTCCGTTCCAACCCGCGCCGTTGCCGTATATCCCGCTGCTTAACCCGCTGGAACTCGCCTGCGCCGGAATGCTGTGGTTTGCCCTGAAGTCCCTGCCCGAAGCCCTGCCTTTGGAATACCGCCGCGTGAACGCGCCCGGCGTCGCCGCCCTCGCATTCATGGTTATCAGCGCGGGCGTGATGCGCCTATGGCATTTCTACGACGGCATCACTTGGCGCCTCGACATCATGCTCCAATCCTTCGGCCTGCAAGCCAGCCTCTCCGTCGTCTGGGCAGTTACCGCCATCATCCTGATGGTGTACGGCAACCGACGCAAACTGCGCCCCTTCTGGATAACCGGCGCGGCGCTGATGGCCGTCGTCGTCGTCAAGCTCTTCCTCATCGAGCTTGCCAACAGCGGCGGCATCGCCCGCATCGCCTCCTTCATCATCGTCGGAATATTGCTACTCTTGGTCGGCTGGTTCGCACCCGTTCCGCCCAAAGCGGTGGAAAACGAAGAGGACAAAGCATAGTCTAAGCCTCAAAGCAAAGGTCGTCTGAAAACCGATTCAGGTTTTCAGACGACCTTTTTATAGTGGATTAAATTTAAACCATACGGCGTTGCCTCGCCTTGCCGTACTATTTGTACTGTCTGCGGCTTCGTCGCCTTGTCCTGATTGAAATTTAATCCACTATATGTAGAAAGAACGTTATAGCCCGATTGTCAAGCAGTTCAATATCCCGATTGAGCCGCCGGCATCAGGGAAAACGTCTTCGAGCGATTATTTCAGATGAATCGTCGGTTGATAGCCTTTTGCCTCTTCCGAACCGTCAAACGGCACAACAACGCCATCTGCGTAGCAACTGTATTTTTCATCCCGTCGGGCAAAAATACCAAAACTCAAATCAAGCCGTTTGGATACCGTTTTCGGTGGTACCGTTTTCGGCAAAATAATCACGCATTCGGGCATTCAATACTGTCAGCAGTTTACGCATACATGCCGTAACGGCAACCTTATACGGCTTACCCTTGGACAGTAGGCGCTGATAGAAATCCCGAATAAGCGGTTCAAAAACGTGTCGCTACCACGGTAGCCATATACAGCGCTTTACGCACCGCAGACCTTCCGCCGAAGCAGCGGCTTTTGAATTTGGTATTTTTGCCCGACGGGGTGAAAAATACAGTTGCTACATCTGCTGATCCAACAG
>CAKMQH010000027.1 GCA_927911515.1 uncultured Neisseria sp. | reverse complement strand
TTTTCAGACGACCTTTGTGGCATTCGCGCATCCCGCCGATTTTGTTTTTGATTTTAAGAAAGACTTAAACCCTATCTGGCGGCAAAACAGTCTCAGCTTTGCCGCCCTTCTCACCTAGCTACGGACCACTTTGCGCACTTGGGGAATGGCGTGCAGGTTGTGAATGATTTGGTTGATTTGCGCCAAGTCCTTCACTTTGATGATGAACTTGAATTCGACAAATCCTTCCGTACCCGCCAGCGCTTTGTTGGGGGTTTCGACGGATTCGATGTCTGCGCCGGAGTTGGAGATAGCTTGCGCCATAAGGGCGAGCAGGCCGTGTGCATCTTCGGACTGGATGCTGAGTCCGGTTCGGTAGGTATGGCTGCCTATGCCTTCCCAGTTCGCGTCAAGCTGCTGTTCGGGGTCGGATTTGAGCAGGGTCGGACAGGTATCGCGGTGGATAATCATGCCTTTGTCTTTGACCAAAAGGGCGCGGACGGAATCGCCCGGGACGGGGTGGCAACATTCGGCAAAATGGATGCGGCCGGTTTCTTGGTCGTTGACTTTGATGGGGCTGAGTTTGACTTCGCTGCCGAAGTGTTGCCCTGCCAGTTCGGCGATGTGCATGGCGACGTACACGGGCAGGGTATGCCCCATGCCGACGTTGTAGAGGACTTCTTCAAACGAGGTTTGTTTGTCGTTGAGATCGGCGAGGTATTTTTCTTTGAGGTCGTCTGAAAGCAATACGTCTTTGGGCAACAGGCTGGACAGGGCTTTTTGCAGTAGGTTTTCGCCGAGGACGATGGCGTCGTGGCGGTTGAGGTTTTTGATGTATTGGCGGATGGCGCTGCGCGCGCGGCTGGAAACGGTGAAATTCAGCCATGCCGGATTGGGCTTGGCGTGTTCGGATGTGATGATTTCAACGGAGTCGCCGGTTTTGAGTTTGGTGCGCAGGGGCATCATGGTGTTGTTGATGCGCGCGGCAACGGTTTTGTGGCCGATGTCGGTGTGAACGGCGTAGGCGAAGTCTATGGGCGTCGATCCTTTAGGGAGGGTGAGGATTTTGCCTTTGGGTGTCAGGATGTAGACTTCGTTGGGGAACAGGTCGACTTTGACGTGTTCGAGGAATTCGATGGCGTTCGCGCTGCTGGCTTGCAAATCGAGGATGTTTTTAAGCCATTGGTTGGTATGGAGGACGGCTTGATCGACGGTATTTTCGCCGGATTTGTATATCCAGTGTCCTGCGATGCCGCCTTCGGCTACGGCATCCATTTCGCGCGTGCGGATTTGGACTTCAATGGGCAAGCCGTAAGGACCAACTAAGGTCGTGTGCAGGCTTTGGTAGCCGTTGCTTTTCGGGATGGCGATATAGTCTTTGAAGCGGCCGGGTTTGGGCTGATAGAGATTGTGCAGCGCGCCCAGTGCGGCGTAACACGCGGGAATGCTGTTGACGATGACGCGGAATCCGTAAATGTCCATGACTTCGGCAAAGCGCAATTTTTTCGCCAACATTTTTTTGATGGATGCTGTACAGGTTTTTTTCCCTGCCTTTGATTTTGGCTTCGATGTTCGCGCCGACCAAACGCTGACTGAAGGCGCGCAAAACTTTGCCGACGACGTCGCGGCGGTTTTTGCGGCTGTTGTCCATCGCTTTTTTAAGGGTTTCGTAGCGGCTGGGGTGGAGGTTTTGAAACGATAAATCCTGAAGCTCTTGGTAGGCGTTGTTCAAGCCGAGGCGGTTGGCGATTTGTGCGTAAATTTCGAGGGTTTCTTTGGCGATGCGGCGGCGTTTGTCGGGACGCATGGAACCGAGCGTGCGCATATTGTGCAGGCGGTCGGCGAGTTTGACGACGATCACGCGCACGTCTTTGGTCATGGCGAGAATGAGCTTGCGGAAACTTTCCGCTGATGCTCGGCGTGATCTTCAAATTTGAGTTTTTCGAGTTTGGAAAGCCCGTCCACCATCTCGGAGATGGTTTCGCCGAATTCTGCCGCCATTTCAATTTTGGATACGCCCGTGTCTTCGAGTACGTCGTGCATCACGCCCGCGCACAAGCCTTGAATGTCCATGTGCCACAACGCAAGCTGCGTGGCGACGGCAAGGGGGTGGGTAATGTAGGGTTCGCCGCTTTTACGGGTTTGTCCGTCATGGGCGTGAAAGGCGTAGGCGACGGCTTTTTCAAGCTCGGCCTGTTCGGATGGGCTGAGATAGGAGGCGGTGCGGAACAAAAGTTCGCGGGCTTCGGCAGTCAGCGCGTCGTAAGGGGCAGTGGGCTGGGGGGCGGGCATTTCAGACGGCCTTCGGTGTGTGTTTTGTTTTGAGCCGTCAGACTGTATCGGTCGGATGTGTCGCGCCGATACAATCCGCGCGGCGGTTGGGCAGATTTTACCTGCCGGTATTATTTGTTGCGGGTCAGCAGTTCGGTACCGATTTGACCGGCGGCGATTTCGCGCAGGGCGGTAACGGTCGGTTTGTTGTTGCGGATGTCGTCAACCATAGGGGCGTTGCCGTTTTCAAGCTGGCGCGCGCGGCGGGCGGCGACGAGGGTCAGGTCGAAATGATTGGGGATTTTGCCTGTGCAGTCTTCGGTGGTGATACGGGCCATTTGTTTGCTTTCTTTCTATTAATTTGTGATGGAATGTAAATGCGTATTTTCGCTGTTTTTCAGGAATTTTCCAACAGGTTTGAGATAAATCCTTGCTGGGAAGATTTTTTCAGACGACCTGCTTTGATGATGTGAAGCAAATCGGCTTCCGCCCTATCTAAATCATCGTTGACGACGATATAGTCAAACAGGACAGATTGTTCGATTTCGTGACGCGCTTTGGAGAGGCGGGTTTGGATAACTTCCTCGCTGTCGGTGGCGCGTCCGATAAGGCGTTCGGCAAGGACTTCGAACGAAGGCGGCAGGATGAAAATGCTGCTGGCTTCGGGCAGGGATTTGCGCACTTGAGCCGCACCTTGCACGTCGATTTCCAAAATCACATCGTAACCCTCTTCGCTAAGGGAATTAACCCCCGCGATGCTGGTTCCGTAATAATTGCCGAAAACGTTTGCGTGTTCTAGGAAGGCTTTTTGCTCAATTAAGGACTCAAATTCTTCTTTGGGAACAAAATGATAATGCACACCATGCTGCTCGCCTTCGCGCGGCTGGCGGGTGGTATGCGATACAGAGACGCGCAAATCGTCGTTGTTTTTCAAAAGACGGGAAACCAGCGTGGTCTTGCCCGTACCGGAAGCAGCGGAGATGATGAAAATATTGCCTTTTTTATGGGGTTTCATGATGTTGGTACCGATGGAATTATCTGTTGATTGTAGCATACGGGGCGTGTAATTTCATGTTCAGACGACCTTTACACGCATTACAAAACACTGCTTTTACCGACAAATCATTGGCAACCGAAATCAGGCAGGAAACCCACGTCTTTCTAAACTCTTGCTATAATTGCCCGCTATACACAAATAAGCCTGCAAAGACACACCATGAGCCACACTCCGCTACTCGATACCGTCGGCAGCCCGCAAGATTTGCGCCGCCTGGATAAAAAACAGTTGCCCCAAGTCGCCGCCGAGCTGCGGGAGTTTCTGCTGGATTCCGTCGGTCAAACCGGCGGTCATTTCGCCAGCAACTTAGGCGCGGTCGAGCTGACGGTGGCTCTGCACTACGTTTATTACACGCCCGAAGACCATTTGGTTTGGGACGTCGGCCATCAAAGCTATCCGCACAAAATCCTCACCGGCCGCAAAAACCAGATGCACACCATGCGCCGCTACGGCGGCTTGGCGGGATTCCCCAAGCGCAGCGAGTCCGAATACGATGCTTTCGGCGTAGGGCATTCCTCCACCTCCATCGGCGCGGCTTTGGGCATGGCGGCAGCAGACAAACTCTTGGGCAACGACCGCCGCAGCGTCGCCATTATCGGCGACGGCGCGATGACGGCGGGTCAGGCGTTTGAGGCCTTAAACTGCGCGGGCGACATGGACGTGAACCTGCTGGTTATCCTCAACGCAACGAAATGTCGATTTCTCCCAACGTCGGCGCGCTGCCGAAATACCTTGCCAGCAACGTCGTGCGCGATATGCGCGGCGTGTTGAGTACCATCAAGGCGCAATCAAGCAAGGTTTTGGACAAGCTGCCCGGCGCGATGGAGCTTGCCCAAAAAGTCGAACACAAAATCAAAACGCTGGCGGGCGAAGCCGAACACGCCAAGCAGTCGCTGTCTTTGTTTGAAAACTTCGGTTTCCGCTACACCGGTCCTGTGGACGGACACAACGTCGAGCATCTGGTTGACGTATTGAAAGACTTGCGCGGCCGCAAAGGCCCGCAACTGCTGCACGTCATCACCAAAAAAGGCAACGGTTACAAACTCGCCGAAAACGACCCCGTCAAATATCACGCCGTCGCCAACCTGCCCAAAGACGTTTCAGACGACCCCAAACCCGCAACGTCGCCTGAAAAAGAAAACAAACCCGCAGCCAAACCGACCTATACGCAGGTATTCGGCAAATGGCTGTGCGACCAGGCGGCGGCAGATTCCCGATTGGCGGCGATTACCCCCGCCATGCGCGAGGGCAGCGGACTGGTCGAATTCGAACAACAATTCCCCGACCGCTATTTCGACGTCGGCATCGCCGAGCAGCACGCCGTTACCTTTGCCGGCGGTTTGGCTTGCGAAGGCATGAAGCCCGTCGTTGCCATTTATTCCACCTTCCTCCAGCGCGGCTACGACCAACTGGTGCACGACATCGCCCTGCAAAACCTGCCCGTTTTGTTTGCCGTCGACCGCGCGGGCATCGTCGGCGCAGACGGCCCGACCCATGCCGGTTTGTACGATTGAGCTTCCTGCGCTGCGTGCCGAACATGATTGTTGCCGCGCCGAGCGATGAAAACGAATGCCGCCTGCTGCTTTCGACCTGCTATCAGGCAGACGCGCCCGCCGCCGTCCGCTATCCGCGCGGCACGGGAACAGGCGCGCCCGTTTCAGACGACCTCGAAACCGTAGCCATCGGCAAAGGCATCATCCGCCGCCAAGGCGAGAAAACCGCATTCATCGCCTTCGGCAGCATGGTCGCCCCCGCATTGACGGTTGCCGAAAAATTGAACGCCACCGTCGCCGATATGCGCTTCGTCAAACCGATAGACGAAGCACTCATCGTCCGCCTCGCCCAAAGCCACGACTACATCGTTACCACCGAAGAAAACGCCGAACAAGGCGGCGCAGGCAGCGCGGTGTTGGAAGTGTTGGCGAAACACGGCATCTGCAAACCCGTTTTGCTTTTGGGCGTTGCCGACACCGTAACCGAACACGGCGACCCGAAAAAACTTTTGGACGATTTGGGCTTGAGTGCCGACGCAATGGAGAAACGCATACGCGGATGGCTGCCGGCGGCTTGAACTGAAGCTGCGATGAACTAACGCCCCCGTTGCAAGCAATGAATAAAGGTCTCTGAAAACTGATTTTCAGACGACCTTTGATATAAGACCCCCTACCCTTTTAAAAGGCGATTTTCAGTGTCAGGTTCAAAGCATTACAGCCAAAACGAAAAACCGCCCAGCCC
>CAKMQH010000026.1 GCA_927911515.1 uncultured Neisseria sp. | reverse complement strand
GTACCGCCGCCCGCGCCAAACAGGCAAAAGTCTGGCTGGTCATGCCCGACAACCGCATCGAAAACCCCAGCCTGAACGACTTATAGTGGATTAACTTTAAATCAGGACAAAGGCGACGAAGCCGCAGACAGTACAGATAGTACGGCAAGGCGAGGCAACGCCGTACTGGTTTAAGTTAATCCACTATATTCTCCAAAATGGTGTAGGCTCTGCCTACGAAGAAAAGCAGCTACAAGGTCGTCTGAATGCCCAAACTCCATCAAATCATCGAACGCCATTGGCAACGCCCCAATCCGTTTTTATCTCTCCTGCTCAAACCCTTATCCAAACTGTTTGCCCAAATTGCGGCAAAACGGCGCGATGATTTCGTTCAGATCGTCTGAAAAGCGAAAAGCTGCCCGTGCCTGTGGTCGTGGTCGGTAATATCCATGCGGGCGGGACGGGGAAAACGCCGATTGTCGCCGCGCTGGTGTCTGGTTTGCAGGAAAAAGGCGTCAAGGTCGGCATCATCAGCCGAGGCTACGGGCGCAAGAGTAAGGCGGTTCATGTATTGAATGCCGAGAGCCGTGCAGAAGATGCGGGCGACGAGCCTTTGCTGCTGTTCCGTAAAACCGGCGCGCCGACGGCGGTGGGCAGCAGCCGTGCGGAGGCAGGCAGGGCGTTGCTGGCGGCACACCCCGACATCGGGCTGATTGTGGCGGACGACGGTTTGCAGCATTACGCCTTGCGGCGGGATGTGGAAATCGCAGTGTTTCCGGCGGCGGATACGGGACGGACAGATTTGGATTTACTGCCCAACGGCAGTTTGCGCGAACCTTTGTCGCGGCTGGATTCGGTGGATGCGGTCGTGGTCAGCGGCGGCAAGGCGGATGCGTCGTTTGCGCCGTCTGAAAATATGTTTCACAGCCGTATTGAAACGGGACAAATTTACCGTTTGAACCATCCGTCCGAAATACTGGACACAGGTCGTCTGAAAAACCAAACCGTCGCCGCCGTGGCAGGTATCGCCAAGCCAGAGCGCTTTTTCGATTCGTTGCGGAACATGGGCATCCCCTTGAACCAAACCGTCGCGCTGCCCGACCATGCCGACATTGCAGCGGCAGATTTGCCCAATGCGGATGCAGTCATTATTACGGAAAAGGATGCGGTCAAGTTTTCAGACGACCTCAATCTGAATCATGTATGGGTTTTGCCCGTTTGTGCGATAATCGAACCTGATTTGGCGGCATTCGTGTTGGGACGCTTGGAAGGCTCTCGACAGGTCGTCTGAAATCAATTGATTCTTTGTTGCTGTTTGTCTTAAATAATAAGGAAATTTATAAACATGAAAAAACTGCTGCTCACTTTCATTGCCATTGCCGCCTGTTCCGCCGCAACAGCCTCACCTCCAAGCGATAAGTCTCTAAATAGATGGATGGAAGTCCAACATATCGAACGCGACTTTCTCAAAAATTTGACCAACATGACGGAAGCACAAAACCGACAACTCATGCAACCGGTCATCGCCTCATATCCACCGGAACTTCAGCCGCAATTACAAGCTGCGTCAGACCGTTATATAAACAAAATGATTACAGCCTATTTCACACCGCAACGTAGAAACAAGCTAATAACAGAAATAAAAAAAATTGCTAGAGACGAATTCACTCAACAAGAGATTGATGCCATGATTGCGTTTTATGAGACTCCCGTAGGACAATCAATCGCGGAGAAAAATTCGGTATTCGTAAAAAAAACTCGCCAATATAGAGCCAAGCGAAGCGGATATGAAAGAAATAGAAACAATTAGCGAACGCTACCTAATTGAATTTGAAAAAGAAGTCGAAAAAATCATGCCTGAAGAATGTACCCCTTAACTCTTAAACTTAAAAAGGAGAAAAAGATGAAACTGAAAACCTTATTATTGCCCTTCGCCGCGCTGGCATTGTGTACCAACGCATTTGCCGCTACACCCAGCGATGCGTCGCTGGAGCGTTGGTTGGATACGCAGAATTTCGACCGGGATATGGAAAAAAATATGATTGATGGTTTCAATATTGAATTTAAACCATATGCAGATAAAGCCCTTGCCAACGTACCTGAAGCGAAAAAAGAACAAATGGCAAAAGCTATTGACCGTTATCGCGAGAATGTTTTGAGAGATTTGATGACACCCGAAATGAAGCAGGCTGTCCGCAATACTTTATTAAAGAATGCCAAATCAACATACACTCAAGAAGAAGTTGACAGCATGATTGCCTTTTATAGTTCGCCTATCGGGCAGGCTATTGTTGCCAAGACACCTCTTATGTTCAATCAAGCGATGAGTGAAATAACGACGTTTGGATTTACATTAACAGAGAAAGCTGTACAGCGTCATATGCCTGAATTTGCGAAAGAGATACAAGGTATCATGTGCGGCGGCAAAAACCCTGATGCAAGCTGCAAACAAGCCAAACAGGTTGAAAAAAAGCATAAGAAATAAATTATAGTCGTCTGAAAATATTTCAGACGACCTCCAATTTATCAAACCCGAAAGAAACCCCATCGAAAAAAATTCTTAGACATCCTCGTCTGCCCCGTTACCAAAGGCAAACTGGAATATCATCAGGACAAAAATGCACCTCTTAAATGTTAAAAAGGAGAAAAAGATGAAACTGAAAACCTTATTATTGCCCTTCGCCGCGCTGGCATTGTGTGCCAACGCATTTGCCGCTACACCCAGCGACGCGTCGCTGGAGCGTCTGTTTGAAGTGCAGAAGATGGATGCCTTGTTGGACCAGTCTTTCCAAAGCATGGAAGGCATTGTGCTTTCTGATCCGAATGTACAGAAATTTTTGAAAGATGCGCCGGAAGAAAAACGTCCGCAGTTGGAAGCAGTCTTGAAAAAGTATGCAACCCGGTCGATTGCCGAAATCAACACGCCGCAAGTGCGCGCCCAGTTGCGTAAAGCGGCTTTAGACGGCATGAAGACGGTTTATACGCAAGAAGAAGTCAACGCATTGATTGGCTTTTACAGCACGGCGGTAGGTCAATCGATAATGGACAAAACGCCGCGCTATCTTGAGGCAACGGTGAAACCTATGATGGACATCCTTGCCGGCAAATACACCCAATCCAACCAAAGCGCAAACCTGAGGCGCGAAATCCGCCAAATCATGTGCGACGGCAAAAATCCTGCCCAAGCCTGCGCCAAACAGCCGAACAAACCGGCACGGAAAAAATAATGCCGCTTAAGGTCGTCTGAAAACGAGCGAAGCGAGTTTCGCCAAAACAAGCAAAGCGAGCTTCGCTAAAACCATCAAACCCGAAAGAAACCCCATGGAAAAAAAATTCTTAGACATCCTCGTCTGCCCCGTTACCAAAGGCAGGCTGGAATATCATCAGGACAAACAGGAATTGTGGAGCCGTCAGGCGAAGCTGGCTTATCCGATTAAAGACGGCATTCCCTACATGCTGGAAAACGAAGCACGAGCGTTGAGCGAAGAGGAACTCAAAGCATGACCGAATTTGTCGTATTGATTCCGGCGCGGCTGGATTCATCGCGCCTACCAGGAAAAGCCTTGGCGGACATCCACGGCAAACCGATGGTCGTGCGCGTTGCCGAACAGGCGGCAAAAAGCAAAGCGGCGCGCGTCGTCGTTGCCACCGATCATCCCGATATTCAGACGGCCTGTCAGGCGCACGGCGTCGAAGTCGTCATGACTTCAAACCGGCACGAAAGCGGCACAACGCGCCTTGCCGAAGCCGCCGCCGCGCTGAAACTGCCGCAACATCTGGTGGTCGTCAACGTACAGGGCGACGAGCCGCTGATTGCCCCCGAACTCATCGACCGCACTGCCGAAGTCTTGGTAGAAAACAACGTGCAGATGGCGACTGCGGCACACGAATTGCACGATTTCGATGAATTTATGAATCCCAACGTCGTCAAAGTCGTCCTCGACAAAAACCGCAACGCCATCTACTTCAGCCGTGCCCCGATTCCCTATCCGCGCGATGCCATGCGCGCCGAAAAACGCGAATTGCCCGCCGAAACCGCCGTCCTGCGCCATATCGGCATCTACGCCTACCGCGCCGGCTTCCTGCAACGCTACGCCGAAATGAGCGTCTCGCCGCTGGAAACCATCGAATCGCTGGAGCAACTGCGCGTCCTGTGGCACGGCTATCCGATTGCCGTCGAAACCGCCAAACAAGCCCCCGTAGCCGGTGTGGATACGCAAGAGGATTTGGACAGGGTCAGGGCTGCGTTCGAGGTTGTCTGAAATTGGGCGAAGCGGGTTTCGCCAAAATCTGAAATCAGTCGGTTTCGGCATTAGGTTTCTCAAGCCAAGCCCGCGCTACGGGCTATTGAATTTGCCATCATCAGGAATTGCTATGAAACGCAACATATTGATATTTTTATCCTGCATCGTCCTGCCTGCTTGCGCCGCCGATTTTTCCGCTTACGCGCCCAAAGGCTGGAAAATCATCAAAAGCGTGGAGGGGGATTTAAACGGCGATAATCAAGCCGATGCCGTTTTGGTGCTGCAAAAGCAAGACAAGGCAAACATCATCCCAAAACGACTCTATGGGACTACCTGATTTGGATACCAACCCGAGGATGTTGAAAGTATTGTTCAAGCAGGCAGACGGTTACAAGACGGCTGTCGAAAACACAACGTTGATTCCGCCTGAAAGCGATAAAGATAATGGCTGTCTTGCCGACCCGCTTTCTGATGTATCCATCAATAAAGGTCGTCTGAAAGTCCATTTTGAATGGTTTTACAGTTGCGGAAGCTGGTGGATGAGTCACAGTGACTACCTATTCCGTTACCAAACGACCGCTTTCTCCTGATTGGGTATTCACATTACGAATATCACAGAGCTTCAGGTGAAATTAATGAGTACAGCGACAATTATCTGACGGGAAAGCGGAAAGAGAACGAC
>CAKMQH010000025.1 GCA_927911515.1 uncultured Neisseria sp. | reverse complement strand
CACGCGGCGGCTTTTTTTGAGCTGCTCGTTGTCTTTGCCGTGATGTTTCAAATCCACGGGGCTTTGCCTCTGAAAATCATCTGATCAATGCCGGTATAGATTGAGCCGAGGTAAACGCCCCATTTGAATGACGGACGGACATTACGCGCGGCGTAAAGCTCTTGATACAGCCAGCTTTGTTTAAAACGTTGCTGATAATCCGCCGCCTCTTTGCCGCTGTCGAAGCTTTCCACTTCTTCAAGGTTTTCCAACAAGGGGAACACGGCTTCTGCGGCGAGCATGGCAGATTTCATCGCGGTATGGATGCCTTTGATGCGCGGCATATTCAGGAAACCCGCCGCGTCGCCGATTAAAACGCCGCCTTTGAACGAGAGCTTCGGCAGGCTTTGCAAACCGCCTTCAATCAGCGAACGCGCGCCGTAAGCAATGCGGCGGCCGCCTTCGAAGGTTTTGCGGATTTCGGGATGGGTTTTGAAACGTTGGAACTCTTCAAACGGCGACAGATAAGGGTTTTGATAGTCCAAACCGACCACGAAACCGACGGCGACTTTGTTGTCGTCGAAATGGTAAACAAACGCACCGCCGTAGGTTTTGCTGTCGAGCGGCCAGCCCGCGCTGTGTATAACCAAACCGGGCTGATGTTTTTCAGACGACACTTCCCAAATCTCTTTGATGCCCAAGCCGTAAGTTTGCGGCTGGCTGTTTTGGTCGAGTTGGAAACGTTCGATGACTTGTTTGGAAAGCGAACCGCGGCAACCTTCGGCAAACAGGGTTTGCTGCGCCCAAAGCTCCATGCCGGGCTGGAAACTGTCGGTCGGCTCGCCGTCTTTACCCACGCCCATATTGCCGGTTGCAATGCCTTTGACCGAACCGTCTTCGTGATACAGCACTTCGGCGGCGGCAAAGCCCGGATAGATTTCCACGCCCATATTTTCCGCCTGCTCCGCCAACCAACGCACGACTTCGCCCAAGCTGACGATATAGTTGCCGTGATTGTCAAAATTGGGGGTAACGGGCAGATTGAACGCCTTTTTCTCCGTCAGGAACAACACTTTGTCCTGCGTTACCGCACGCGTCAGCGGCGCACCTTTTTCTTTCCAGTCGGGAATCAGCTCATTCAGCGCAATCGGATCGATGACCGCGCCCGCCAACGAATGCGCACCTGCCTCCGAACCCTTCTCCACCACGCAAACGCTGATTTCGCGCCCGTTTTTTTCGGCAAGCTGCTTCAGTTTGATGGCGGCGGACAAACCCGACGGGCCTGCGCCGACAATCACGACATCGTATTGCATACTGTCGCGGGTGATGGATTCTGTCATGGCGGTTCCTGTATGTTTATTATTGAATTGCAAACCCATGATTATACAACGGGAACATATAGTTACCAAATACAACAAAGGTCGTCTGAAACCATATTTTCGGTTTTCAGACGACCTTTTCATCTTTACTGTTATTTGGTTTTAAACCAAGCAAACCACACCAATACAATCACAAAACCGAAATAGGCGATACTCCAGTATGGCAAGGCAATGCCCAGCAGATAGTCCGGCACGGCACAATCGCCAAAGCCGCGCACAATCGGTTCAAACCAGTCAAACAGCGGCCAGTCTTTCAAACGGAAAGTCCACGGCGCGCCACAAGACGGCGCACTGCCGGGCGGCAGACTTTGCAGCCACAATTGATAGGCAGCAACGCCCGCGCCATACACCGCCGGCACGCTGACCAACAAGGCGCTAAACAGCCTGCCTAGCTTAGAAGTCTGACGGAAACAGGCTGCTGCCAAAGCCACCAATCCGACCGCCAAAACCGACAAACGCTGCAAAATACACAAAACGCAGGGATCCATCCCCAAAACATATTGCGAGACAAACGACCCGCAGACAGCCAAGATCGATAAAACAACCAGAAAAAAGATAGTTTTTCTAAAAAAATTCATGACCTTAAACTTTCCAATTATTCAGACGACCTCTTATGAATTTTAAAACAACCGTCGTATCAAATGCGCATCGGCATCACGATGTATTTGAAGTTCGGGTTGTTCGGCACAGTAAACAAGGTCGAACGGTTGGCATCGCCGAAGGCAAGCTGCATATCGTCGGAATGGATGTTGCGCAATACGTCCATCAGATAGCCGATGTTGAAACCGACTTCGAGTTCGCCGCCTTGGTAGGCGATTTCGAGTTCTTCGCGAGCTTCTTCCTGCTCGTTGTTGCTGCACACGACGCTCAAGAGGCCGGGTTGCAGAAACAGACGCGCGCCGCGGAATTTTTCGTTGGCAAGGATGGCGGCACGTTCAAGCGCGCCCAAAAGTTGGGTACGGGAAACGAGGAAGATTTTGTCGTTATCCAGCGGGATGACGCGGTTGAAGTCGGGGAATTTGCCGTCGATGACTTTGCTGACGATGGTCGTGCCGTTGCATTGGAAGCGTACTTGGTTGTTGAGCAATTCGACGCTGATGGGTTCGGACGGGTTGTTCAGCAGTTTGAAGAGTTCCAAAACGGTTTTGCGCGGCAGGATGACTTCGGTTTTGGGCAGTTCGGCTTCGATTTGGCTGGCGGCGTAGGCAAGGCGGTGACCGTCGGTGGCGACGAGGCGCAGTTGGTTGCCTTCAACCTGCATCAGCAAGCCGTTGAGGTAGTAGCGGATGTCTTGTACTGCCATGCTGTATTGGACTTGCGAAAGCATGGTTTTGAAAGTCTCCTGCGACAGGGAAAACGCGGCGCTGATGTCTTCGCCGACGCTCATCAGCGGGAAGTCTTCGGCAGGCAGGGTTTGCAGGGCGAAGCGTGATTTGCCTGCACGCAGGGTCAGACGGTTGTCCGCCCAGTCGAGCGAAACGATGGCGCTGTCGGGCAAGGCGCGCAGGATGTCTTGGAATTTTTTGGCATTGGTGGTGATGCGGAAATCGCCCGCCTGACTTTCCGGCCGGCCGTGTTGATTTGGATTTCCAAGTCGGTTGCCAGGAGTTTGGTTTGACCGTCTTTGCTTTCGAGCAGGACGTTGGAGAGGATGGGCAGGGTATGGCGGCGTTCGACGATACCGGTAACGGCTTGCAGCGGCTTGAGCAGACTGTCGCGGTCGGCTTGTAAAATCAGCATGGTCAATTCCTTTTGAATCGGTTATTTCGGATGTTTTTGAATCGGGTTCAACGTGCGGGATGAATAATGCGCCGCCGTTAAAATCAATGCGTATTTGCGTTTTCAGACGACCTTTTAAGAGAGGGGTCGTCTGAAAGCCGGTTCTGACTCAGTTTTGAATCAGAATCAGGAGTTTTTCGTAATCTTGCGCCAACTCGGGATCTTCTTCGCGCAGTTTTGCTACGGCTTTCACGCCGTGCATGACGGTCGTGTGGTCGCGTCCGCCGAACGCGTCGCCGATGGACGGCAGGCTGAGGGTGGTCAACTCTTTGGTCAGGCTCATGGCAACCTGACGCGGACGGGCAATGTTGCGTGTGCGCTTTTTGCCAAGTATGTCGCTGATTTTAATACGGTAATATTTGGCAGTCGCGTCGATAATGGTGTCGGCGGTAATGATTTTGTGTTTTTCGGCGATGATGTCCTGCAAAGCCGTACGCGCCAAATCCATGTCGATAACGGGGCGGTTCATAAAGCGGCTGCTGGCGCTGACGCGGTTGAACGCGCCTTCCAGTTCGCGCACGTTGGAACGAATCAGGTTGGCAACAAACAATGCGGCTTCGTCTTCAATGCTGATGCCTGCCGCTTCTGCCTTTTTCTGCAAAATCGCCACGCGCATTTCCAGCTCGGGCGGCTCGAGTTCCAAAGTCAACCCCCATGAGAAACGCGATTTGAGGCGGTCGTCCATGCCTTCGATTTTGGCAGGCAACACGTCGCAAGTGAGGATGAGCTGTTTTTTCTCGTTATGGAAATGGTTGTACAGATAGAAGAATTCTTCCATTGTACGGTCTTTGCCTTTGATGAACTGGATGTCGTCGATAATCAGCAGATCGTATTGTTTGTATTGCTGCTTGAACACATCATAAGTATTGTTGCGCACCGCCTTCATAAAGCTGCGGATATAGTCGTCTGAATGCATATAGCGCACTTTGGCGTCAGGACGGTTTTTCAGCAGTTCGTTGCCGATGGCCTGCACCAAGTGGGTTTTACCCAAACCCGTGCTGCCGTACAGGAAAAACGGGTTATAGCCCTGCCCCGGATTCTCCGCAATCGCTTGGGCGGCGGCGGCGGCAAGGCGGTTGCCCTTACCTTCCACCAAGGTATCGAATGTGTAGTCACGCGACAGATTGGTCTGTTCGTAACGCGCTTCTTCCGCATCGCGTTGCGCTTCCGTTTTGGCTTTGGCAACGACTTTGGATTCTGCGGGCGCAGCGGCAGGCTGCTTGTTTTCGTGCGGCAGATTTTTCATGCGCTGCGCCAAAATGTCCGCTGCTGTTTTCGCAACGGAGGGCTTGTCTGAGTTTTCAGACGACGTCTCGTCTGAAAAAGATTCTTGCGTGTCCGCTTTCGCTTTCGGCATTTCTTCCGTCAACGCAGCTTGTTCAGGCGCAACCTCCCCCGCATTTTCCGCCATTTCATAATGCTGTCCAGCACCCGCCTTAAACACAAAAGCCGCCTGCAGCGGAGCCAATTCCGAACGCACCACTTCGATTTTGGCGGCAAACTGGCTTTTGAGCATATTGCAGGCAAACTGGTTTTTACCGTAAACCACCCACACGCCGTTTTCCTCGCCCACGGTCAAGGGCGCAATCCATTGTGCGAACTGCCCGGCAGGCAAAATATCGTGAAGTCGGCGGAGGCACTGCGGCCAAAATTCTGCTAGCGTCATGAATAAGCTCGAGTCGTGGAAATCGTTGGAAAGAAACGGAGAGAAACCGTCGGAAATTGCAGCCTTTGAAAATGCGGTTTCAGCCCGACGGGAAAAGTGTCGCAAATACCGCACAAACCCTATCCGCCAAACCGAACGTCGTCTGAAAATACAATTGAATTATTTTCGGAAAATCATCACGATAAATCAATATCAACATTTTCAGACGACCTATCGCCCGGCAAAGGGACAGGGATTGCCGATTATACCCACTCCGACCAACTTTATCCACAACCCGCCGGAAATTTTATCCACAAAGCGCCGCAAAAATCCGCAAACCGAATCATCCCACGCGCCATATCCATTTACTCAACCGAGATTGACAAAAGATGAAAATTAGAGTGTAATTCACGGTTTATTTATCTACCGATTTTTTAGGAAACATCATGAAACGCACTTATCAACCTTCCGTTACCAAACGCAAACGCACCCACGGCTTCCTGGTTCGCTCCAAAACCCGCGGTGGTCGCGCAGTATTGGCAGCCCGTCGCGCCAAAGGCCGCAAACGCTTGGCAGTGTAATTTTGGACTACCGCTTTGGAAAGCAGTACCGCTTATTAAAAACGGATGATTTTTCATCCGTTTTTGCGTTCAAAAACCGGCGCAGCCGCGATTTGCTGCAAGTTTCCCAATCTGCCGACAACGGATTGAACCATCCGCGGCTTGGCTTGGTCGTCAGCAAAAAAACAGCGAAACGCGCGCATGACCGCAACTATATGAAGCGCGTCATCCGCGATTGGTTCAGACTGAACAAAAACAGCCTGCCGCCGCATGATTTCGTCGTACGCGTCCGCCTGGCATTCAATCGGCAAAATGCTGCCGAAGCCCGAAACCAATTGGCGCAACTTATGCGCAAACGCTGATGAATACCCTGTTGTCCAAATTCATCCTCGCGCTGATCCGTTTTTACCAATACGCCATCAGCCCGCTGATACCGCCGCGCTGCCGCTATACCCCGACCTGTTCGCAATATGCGGTCGAAGCAGTCAAAAAATACGGCGCATTCAAAGGCGGCTGGCTCGCACTCAAACGCATCGCCCGCTGCCACCCTTTCGGCGGACACGGACACGACCCCGTCCCGTAATCCAAATCATTCGGATAACTTGATTTCCTTTAATTTCCCGTCGGTTTCTATATAATGCCGTCTGAAGCAGTTTTCATCTCGATTACATACCCGTCAATTCCAGGAATCTCTTATGGATTTTAAAAGACTAGTGGCATTTTTTTGCCATCTCGCTGGCAATCTTTGCCGGCTGGGAACATTTTCTTCCCAGCCCCAACCAATCCGGCACACAAGCCGCGCAGCAACAGCAGCAAACCGCCGCAACCGCTGCCGCTGAAGCCGCACTCGCCCCTGCAAC
>CAKMQH010000024.1 GCA_927911515.1 uncultured Neisseria sp. | reverse complement strand
CCGGCCAGCAATGCTGAATCGGAAGTTTATACAAATCAACGTCTTTACCTTCCCGCACGATTTCCTGACACGGCGCATTTTTCACCACGTTCGGCGCCATGCTCCAAATGTCTTTCAGCAGCGGCAGTTTGGAAAACGCGTCTTTGATGCCTTTGGGCGGTTCGGGTTCTTTCAAATACGCCAGCGTCTGCCCGATTTCGCGCAGCTTGGACACGCTGTCCGCGCCCATGCCCATCGCCACGCGTTCGGGTGTGCCGAACAGGTTTGCCAACACGGGATAGTCGTAGCGCGTGCCGTCAGGCTTAATCGGGTTTTCAAACAGCAACGCCGGCCCTTCGGCACGCAGCACGCGGTCGGCGATTTCGGTCATTTCCAAATGCGGGGAAACGGGATGCGCGACGCGCTTGAGTTTGCCTTGCTGCTCGAGCATGGCGATGAAGTCGCGTAGGTCTTTGTATTTCATGTTGATCCTTATTTGTAGGTCTTCTGAAAGCCGGATTTTGGATTTCAGACGACCTCAATCATAGATTGCAATATAGCTTCGGGGCATTCGCTATTTTCGGCAAAAAACCAATATTCACCATATGGGTTGTGAATACTGAACTTCCAGCCCTTGTAGCAAAAATCTATCCACGTCTCGCCCGTAACCCAATCCGATACGAAGTCGGTAGGCATTCCGCCGAAACAGACAATTTTCCGCAGCAGGCTCGACGGCGGGTAGGTTTGCGGCAGTTGCAGGAACAGGCGGGAACCGTCGGACATGGTTTCGTTCAATAGAGGGCGGTTTGCCATTTTGCCCTTAATAGTCTGCACCGAATGCTGCCTCTATCCTTGCCTGTGCTTCGGCATATTCTATGCCGTGATAAAAGTCGCGTACCAGCGGATGTTCGCTGCCTTGATGCAGTTGCAGCAGGGGACGTCGGTTGTCGGACTGGGTAACGACATTGCAGTGCAGACCGAAGGTGTCGGATTCGTAAGGGGGCAGCCGGTTGCAGATCATGCCGAAATAAACGACATTTTCCGGATTGTTGTGAAAGTGGCTTTGATAGTCGTTAAAACTCTTTTCGCTGACGGATACCCACACGCCGTATTCCAGCGTTTCCTCATGCCCGATAATCGGAATAAGCAGCACCGCGCGGATAAAGCGGTCAGTTTGGTCGGGATAACGGATGATACAGAAATCAGAATTGCATTCCGCTTGATAAGCAATGCGTTCTTCTTCACTGAGTTGGTCATAGGGAGCGGGAGTGGCAAAGCAGAGCGCCGGCATGTCTTCATGTTTTTCGCCGCAGGAAGTGCAAGTGTACATGATGGATTCCTTTTGAGTTTTAGGCGGGACTGGTTTTCAGACGACCTTTTATGACTAGTTTGAAGTTTGGGTCGTCTGAAAAACAGGGTGTAGTCTATATTGCACTAGTTGTTTTTCGGCTGTGGTTTTCAATTCCTTCTGCTACGGTGGCTAAGAAATCCAGATATTTCGGGTCTTCGTCCAGCCACGCTTCATCATCCAAACCCATGTAGGCGCGCATCAGCTCGTCAGCGGCGCGTTCCATATTGCCTAATTCAAACTGCGCCTGTCCCAAACGCAAATGCAAAAACGGGTTGCCGATTGCGTCCGGGCAATACATGGCGTGACTTAAATGCTCGTGCGCGGCGGCAAAATCACCGCTCAAAAATCCGCATCGCCGATGGCTGCCAGAATCCATGTTGCCGCTTCCCAGTCGGTTTTCGGTTCGGACAACAAATCCCATGCCTGCCAATAAAGGTCGAGTGCTTCGGCGTATTGCCCCTCGTCCGCCAACGTGTCGCCCTGTTCGCAAAGTTGGCAAATGGCGTCGTAGGTTTGGTTGTTTAATTCGCTCATGGTTTATCTCCTCAATAGGTGTGGTTTCATGTTGCAGTCAATCTGTTTTGAGGCGACCTTTTATGTTTTTAATTCATTCTGAGTCAGGGTCAATATTATAGTGGATTAACTTTAAACCAGTACGGCGTTGCCTCGCCTTGCCGTACTATCTGTACTATCTGCGGCTTCGTCGCCTTGTCCTGATTTAAAGTTAATCCACTATATTATCAAGAAAACGGTCTTTGTCAGCCATAAATATATTTTTTCATTTAGAATATGCATATTGAGCAATCGTTAAGGAAATAATATGGAAATGCCTCCTATTCAGCTTCCGGAAAAGCCTTTAAAAATAAAAGGAATGTTTGATAATTCTATAAAAATGATGACTTTTTTAGTCATTTTGATGCCTTTTCTGGCGCTCGGAATGTTTTGGTTCTCATATAAACTAGGCGAGAATATTTATTCGGATTATCAAATCGGTCAAGATTATCGCGTTCTGTCCGAAGCCTCTATCTCCGGTCAATGCAAGGCGAGAAAAGGGTTTATTTCTGATTGCGATGTCACCATACGCAATGGCGGGCAGACGTGGGAGCGTTCTTTTTCGTTTTTTGATGTCAGCGGTGACGATTATGTCGTTCAAGCCATAGCGTCCAATCAAAATCCGAGTCAAGTAACTTTGGATTTGGCAGTGGAAAAAATAGGCAATCGCAGCATTCTGGCTGCAATTATATTCTTGCTGGCGTTGGTGTTGACATGGGCGGCGTTTTATCTGCCGCTGGTTGCGTTGCCAAATTATCGGAAAATGTTCCGAGGGCTTAATGAAGACGGTGCTTATCCTTGGCGTTTGGAAATTATCGAAGCGGATGCGAAGAAGGGGAAGCCGCTCTGTTTTTATCCTGTGCTGGACGGAAAGGCTAGGAAAATTGTATTTGTCTGTAATAAAACCGTTCCCTGGGTTATTTCTAGTGATAAAAAAACAGCCAAAATTTTTGCCTTCGCACCAAAAAACGGCGGGCAGGCTGTGCCGTTTGATAAGGAGCTGAAACACATTGTCGGATTGAGCAAGAAGGAAAAACAGGCATTGCTGGATAGTCTGTATGAAGCACTAAAATACAGTCATCAAACATCCGTCGATGAAAAGCCGCAAGTGTAGTGGATTATATTAAGCCGTCAGAGATGCAGTGCTGCCGTACTTCGTTTGAAGATTGCTGCATGACTTTTTAACTATGTTTGGCGGCACAACATAAAAAGGTCGTCTGAAAACCTAAATCCGTTTTCAGACGACCTTTCGCTTTTCAAACGAATAGCATCAAATATCCAATTCCGCCGTATCGCCTTCGCGTTCCATCCATGCGCGGCGGGCGGCGGCTTCGCCTTTGCCCATCAGTTTGACGAAGATGTCGCGTGTTTCGTCATCCGCGCCTTCGGGGATTTGTACCTGCAACAGGCGGCGGGTGTCGGGGTGCATGGTGGTGTCTTTGAGCTGGTCGGGGTTCATCTCGCCCAAGCCTTTGAAACGGCTGATGGAATAGGCGGTTTCTTTAACTCCTTCTTTTTGCAGCCGCTCCAAAATGCTGTCGAGTTCGTTTTGGTCTAGGGCGTAGAATTTGCGGGCGGGTTTGCTTTTGCCTTGTGCGTTGACATCGACGCGGAACAGCGGCGGCTGGGCGACATAGATGTGTCCGTCGGCGACCAGTTTCGGGAAGTGGCGGTAGAACAGGGTCAACAGCAAAACTTGAATATGCGAGCCGTCCACGTCGGCATCGGACAGGATGGCGATTTTGCCGTAGCGCAGGCCGCTTAAATCGGGATGGTCGTTGATGCCGTGCGGATCGACGCCTATGGCAACGGAAATGTCGTGGATTTCGGCGTTGCCGAAGAGTTGGTCGGGGTGGACTTCGAAGCTGTTGAGCACTTTGCCGCGCAGGGGCAGGATGGCTTGTGTGGCTTTGTCGCGGGCGAGTTTGGCAGAGCCGCCGGCGGAATCGCCTTCGACGAGGAAAAGTTCGTTTTCGCGGATGTCTTCGCTTCGCAGTCGGTCAGTTTGCCGGGCAGGACGGCAACGCCGCTGCCTTTTTTCTTTTCGATTTTTTTAACCGAACGCATCCGCGCCTGTGCCTGACGGATGGCGAGTTCGGCGTTTTTTTGCCGAAGTCCACGTTTTGGTTCAGCCACAATTCCAAAGGGTCGCCCGATACGGCGGCAACGAGT
>CAKMQH010000023.1 GCA_927911515.1 uncultured Neisseria sp. | reverse complement strand
TTCCTGCACAAGCGAAATCATCTTTCTGCATGTATAGTGGATTAAATTTAAATCAGGACAAGGCGACGAAAGCCGCAGACAGTACAGATAGTACGGCAAGCGAGGCAACGCCGTACTGGTTTAAAGTTAATCCACTATAAATATCCGATGAAATTCGACAGGCTGCCTGCAAGATTGGTGTTTGTTTCCAAAGTAAGCTTGCACTTACCGCCCTCTCCCTAACCCTCTCCCACGGTGAGAGCGGATGGGTGGGCAGGGAGACTCCAAGTGGCAGAGAATCCAAAAATGGTTGAATCTCAGTATCCTCAATCCCCTCTCCCCGTGGGAGAGGGCTAGGGAGAGGGCAAAACCCACGTTACGGCTGTTGTTATAAAACCTGCCTTGCCCGTTTTCAGACGACCTAATACTCTGCCGCGAAAAAAACGAAAAGAAGTAGCGTGGGCTATGCCCACGACCTCACGGTCTCAAACACAACAAGGTCGTCTGAAAGAGTAATATCAACAAAGCTAAAACGAACGCAGTAAGTTTCACTGAAACCCAAATACAGATTTCAGACGACCTTTGGGTTAAAGTCGCGGGCGAAGCCCACGCTACGACTGCCCCTCATTTTTGGCTTCCATGCCACTTACAGTTTCCCTGCTCACCCATCCCCTCTCCCCGTGGGAGAGGGCTAGGGAGAGGGCAAAGCACAAATCGGTAAGTCAATTACGCGGGCAAAACCCACGCTACGACAGTTGTTATAAAACCTGCTTTACCCATTTTCAGACGACCTCCGCTCTGCCGCAAAAGAAAACCAAAAAGAAGTAGCGTGGGCTATGCCCACGACCACGCAGCATCAAACACAACAAGGTCGTCTGAAAATCAAAAATCCTTACTCCAAACCACTCGTTCACAACAAAGTGGACAAATTATTGAACCCCTTACCATCCGACACACAAAGGAGTCCCCATGCAACTCATCTTCGGCGCCAACGGCCCGTCCGGCCGCGCATTCATCCGCACGCTCACCCATCCCGCCGACACCATTGCCGTATTAAGAAGGTCGTCTGAAGATTCATTCTTCAGCGAACACCGCATTCAGACGACCGTAGCCGACGCGCTCGATGCCGACGCACTCGACAAAGTGTTCGCACAATACCGCCCCGACAGCGTCATCAGCTTCGTCGGCGGCAAAAACGAACAAGGCATACGCAGCGACGCACTGGGCAACATCAACATCATCGCCGCCGCCCAGGCCGCCAACCCGCAAGCCCGTTTCATCCTGATTACCAGCATGGGTTGCGGCGAACAATGGGACATGATGAGCGAACCCTTCAAACAAGCCCTCGGCGAAGCCGTCCGCGCCAAAACCGAAGCCGAAATCTACCTCAAACAAAGCAGCCTAAACTGGACCATCCTCCGCCCCTGCGGCTTGGACAACAGCGAAGACAACCGCCACATCCTGACCGACCGCCCCGACGGCATCCCTAAAAACTACATGAGCCGAAACGGACTCGCCACCGCCGTCGCCGCCGTCCTGCAAGACCCCGACAGCATCGGCAAGGTTTACACCGTCGGCGCAGGCAGTTAACACCGCGCCCATAGCCAAACAGGTCTCTGAAACTGTTTCAGACGACCTGTTTTCTATTGCCGACAAGCGCAACGCCAATCAGCGCGGCATCCATTCATCCGCTTAACCAACCATTCCCAAACCCCGCTTTCAGACGACCTCCTGCCTTGTGTTATGATAATGGCTCTTCACAAAAAGGTATTTTATGGACAAACCCGTCTATCTCTACACCGACGGCGCATGCAAAGGCAATCCCGGCGCCGGCGGCTGGGGCGTGTTCATGCGTTACGGCGCACATGAAAAAGAACTGTTCGGCGGCGAAGCGGAAACCACCAACAACCGCATGGAGCTGACCGCCGTCATCGAAGGCCTGAAAGCCCTAAAACGCCGCTGCCAAGTCATCATCTGCACCGACTCGCAATACGTCAAAAACGGCATGGAAAGCTGGATTCACGGCTGGAAAAAAAGCGGCTGGAAAACCGCCGCCAAAAAACCGGTGAAAAACGATGATTTATGGAAAGAACTCGACAGCCTGGTTCAACAACATGACGTCCGCTGGACTTGGGTAAAAGGTCATGCCGGACACCCTGAAACGAAAAAGCCGATGAGCTCGCCAACCGAGGCGCAGCAAAATTTTTATAACACTTCACCCATGACGGTGATCAAACATATCAAACCATTATTTTGGATTGCCATCATTGCATCGATTTGTGTGACGCCAATAGCACTTATGTTCGCCTATTCGCCGTTTCATGATGTCAATGATTTTTTTAACTTTGGATTGTGTGATCACGTTATAGTGGATTAAATTTAAATCAGGACAAGGCGACGAAGCTGCAGACAGTACAAATAGTACGGCAAGGCGAGGCAACGCCGTACTGGTTTAAATTTAATCCACTATAAAAGTGCCGAAGAATGTGCCGACTTAATCACGCCCGCCTATTTATTTTGGTGGTTTATACCTGAACCGTGGCTTTTTGCATTCATATCTCTGACTGCCATTTACCTCGTTCTAAAAATCCTGATTGAAATCATCCGATTCCTATTCAGACTCAGAAAGAAAAACCCATGACCTGCCCCATCTGCACCGCAGACAACGAAGACATTTTGCTGCAAACCCCAAACCTGCGCGTCATCGCCGTCCACAACGAAGCCGCAGCCCCGGCATTCTGCCGCGTCATCTGGAACGACCACATCACCGAGATGACCGACCTTTCAGCCGCCGAACGTGCCGAAATTATGAAAATGGTGTATAAAGTCGAAGCTGCCATGCGCCAAGTGTTCCGCCCCGCCAAAATCAACCTTGCCAGCCTGGGCAACGTTGTCCCCCATCTACATTGGCACGTCATCGCCCGCTTTGAAAACGATGCCAACTTTCCCGCCCCGATTTGGGCAGCACCCGTCCGCGAACACGGTATGACCCTTCCGGACAACTGGACGGAACAAGTCAAAGCCCTGCTGGCGTAATGTTAGACGACCTTAACGGGCGTATCGGAAACCGCATATCAACAGATTTTCAGACGACCCCTGCCGAAAAGGTCGTCTGAAACCCAACCAAAGGAAACCATATGACCTGGCAAACCTCACGCCGCCATTTCCTCCGCGCCTGCTCCGCCGCAGCCGGAGCCGGTCTGCTGCAAGCCTGCGGCACCGGCACTACCGTTACCCCGTCCACTCAAACCGGCAACACAGCGAAAGCCCAACCCGTGCAGCCCAAAACCAGCCATCCCCCACGCTCCGGCGACAACCTCCTCCGCGTCGTCGCCCCTTCCGGCTTTGCCGAAGACCCCAACCGCGTCAACGCAGGCTTGACCCGCCTCTATAACGCAGGTTTTACCGTAACCAACCAACAAGCAGGCAGCCGACGCTATCAACGCTTCGCCGGCTCCGACGCCCAACGTGTCGCCGACTTCCAAGAGGTCGCCACCGGCCGCGTTGAAACACCCAAAGTCCTCATGGGTTTGCGCGGCGGCTATGGCGCGGCACGCATCCTGCCGCAAATCGACTTCGCCTCACTCGGCGCCAGAATGCGCGAACGCGGCACTTTGTTCTTCGGCTTCAGCGACGTTTGCGCCGTCCAACTCGCCCTGCTCGCCAAAGGCAATATGGCAAGTTTCGCCGGACCCATGGTTTACAGCGAATTCGGCAAACCCGAACCCAGCGTCTTCACCATGGATTCGTTCATCCGCGGCACCACCAACAACGTCAACGTCATCGACGTTCCCGCCATCCAACGCGCCAACGTCAACGTCGAGGGTACTTTGTGGGGCGGCAACCTCAGCGTCCTAGCCTCCCTCGCAGGCTCGCCCTATATGCCCGACATCCAAGGCGGCATCCTGTTCGTTGAAGACGTCAGCGAACAACCCTACCGCATCGAACGCATGTTGAACACGCTTTATCTTGCAGGCATCCTGCAAAAACAACGCGCCATCATCTTTGGCGACTTCCGCATGGGTACCATCCGCGACGTATATGATTCAAGCTACGACTTCTCCGCCGTCGTCAACCACGTCTCACGTACCGCCAAAGTCCCCGTCCTGACAGGCTTCCCCTTCGGACACATCACCAATAAAAGCACCTTCCCCTTGGGTGCACATGCCAAAATCCACAGTACAGCCAACGGCGGCTACACCGTAACCTTCAGCGGCTACCCTACCCTGAATCCCGCCGCCCTAACCCTCAACAACCTGCTGCCCCCACCTATGCCTACCTTTGACAGCTCTACCTACCGCAGCACGACAACCGAAGAAGTCATCGAATAAACAAGCTTTCGATTCAAACAAAGGTCGTCTGAAAATCCGAATCGGTTTTTCAGAGACCTTTTTCTATCCAATAAACTTCACATAATGAGGGAATGAGCGGTACTATAGTGAATTAAATTTAAATCAGGACAAGGCGACGAAGCCGCAGACAGTACAGATAGTACGGAACCGATTCACTTGGTGCTTCAGCACCTTAGAGA
>CAKMQH010000022.1 GCA_927911515.1 uncultured Neisseria sp. | reverse complement strand
GGGTGATTAGCTCAGTTGGTAGAGCGTCTGCCTTACAAGCAGAATGTCGGCGGTTCGACTCCGTCATCACCCACCAAGTTTCCTTTCATTGTTGCAAAACAATGATGCGCGGTGGTAGCTCAGTTGGTTAGAGTACCGGCCTGTCACGCCGGGGGTCGCGGGTTCGAGCCCCGTCCGCCGCGCCAAATTTAAAAAAGCACCGATTTGTCGGTGCTTTTATTTTTTGGTCGCTGCATTTTATATATTGGGTACTCGATTTTAAAAGGTCGTCTGAAAACAGGTTAAGCGTTTGAATAGAATACGCAAGGTTTGTTTTCAGAGACCTTATATCTCAAAAAGCCTTATTTATGACCATATTCAGCAATATATTGAGCAATTGCAGCTTCAGGGTTAGCAGCGTTAATAAGTTGAGGTACTTCTACATAACCGCGTTTAACCAGATTTTTTTCACGCAAAGTATTACCGAACATGCCAAACACAATAAAAACACCGAAACCAAGAAGACTGTTGATTGCCCTCAACAATTCATTCTGACCAGCTAATAAACTTAACACAACAAACGTGACAAGAATTCTAATTCCCAAACCCCACATTTGTTTCACACAAGCCCACATAGCCCAAAAGAAAAATGCAGGCCAAGACCAGCCTTGTTTGACCGCCTCGTACTGGTTCATAGGATCTTTAAAAATCTTGTAAAGCCTCATTAAACACCTTGCCTTTATGCCTTAAAACGTTAGCGTCATGATTCTATCAGAATACATTAACAAGTTAAGTCATTACAAGATAAAAGGTCGTCTGAAAACCGAATACGGTTTTTCAGACGACCTCTCTCATTCACTTATACCATCCCTGCCTTATCATTCAGCCCAGTTTTTCTTCTTACTGGTTTTGCCTATACCCGGATTGAAGCTGTTGGTCGGGTCTAGTTTGCGGTAGAACTGTTTGAGCGCGGGTTTAGCTTCGTATAAATGGCCGACGTTGTGCTCGGCAGGATATTGCGCGCCGCGTTGGTCTAAAAGATGCAGCATTTCGTGTTCCAATGCCATGCAGTCGTTGCCTTTTTTGATGATGTAATCCTGATGGAAAACGTGGCACATGAAATGTCCATAGTAGAGTTTGTGGATGATTTTATTGTCGATTTCCGAAGGCAGTTTTTCAAACCAGTCGCGGTCGTCGCGGCGCAGGGCGATGTCCAGCGCGACCAAATCTTCCACCTCGTCGTCATGCACGGCGCGGTAGCGGATGGCGGCGGAAGCGACGGCAAAACGGTGCAGCATGGCGGCTTGGGTTTCTTCGGCGTTGCATTCGAAAAACGCGCCGCCGTGGTGTGAAAAATACTCTTTCAGGAACGCGCGCGCTTCATCGACGCCTTTTCCGCCCATTTTCAAAATCAGATGGTGTTCGTATTTGTCGCGATAATCGCGCATGGATTTGGGCAGGTGGTCGGGCAGGTATTTGCTGACGAACTGCATGACCTTATCGGAAAAATGTTTGGGCAGGAAGCTGACTTTTTTGCCGAATCGATCAACTTTGGCTTTGAAATCAAATAATTTCGGCAGTTGGTGCGTACCGAATTTTTTTAATGACGTAGAACGTGTCTTTGCCGTACACGTCGCAATATCGAAAGCATCGCGATGGATGTATTCGCCGGAACGGGCAGGCTTTCAAATTCGCCCAAGGCAGCGCGGCGGATGTCGTCAGTTCGTTGATATCGTTGGTGCCGATGTAGAACACGGCGGTTTGCTTCTCTTGCGGGAAGGTGTCCAAACGGACGGCGAAAACCATCAGTTTGCCCGCGCAACCGGACGCTTCGTAATGGCGCGCCGGGTCGGCATTAAAACGCGCGGCGGTCGGCTCGTCCACTTGGCGGACATGGTCGCAATAGGCGTGGTCGTGTCCTTTGCCTGCGTCTTGCGTGATGTCTTTTCTCTGATAATGATGACCTTGAAGATTGGTCAAGATTTCTTCGGGCGTGTCGCCCAAATCTATGCCCAAATGGTTGACCAACTCCAGTTTGCCCTCTTCGTTGATTTGGGCGAACAGCGCCATTTCCGTATAGGCAGGACCGCGCTGCACCAATGCGCCGCCGGAGTTGTTGCACACGCCGCCCAAGACGGACGCGCCGATACATGAAGAGCCAATAACCGAATGCGGTTCGCGCCCCAAAGGTTTCAGCAGCAATTCGAGCTGGTTCAGGGTCGAACCGGGCAGGCAGACGACTTGTTCGTTGTTGTTGATGGTTTGGATGATGTTCATCCGCATGGTGTTCACAATCACGATGTCGCGGTCGTAATCGTTGCCGTCGGGGGTCGAGCCGCCCGTCAAACCGGTATTCGCCGCCTGCGTAATCACAATCACGTCCGCTTCGACGCATGCCTGCAAAATTTTCCACATTTCCAGAATGGTTCCGGGGCGCACCACTGCCAACGCCCTACCCTCGCCGAAACGGTAGCCTTGGCGGTATTGTTCGGTTTTCGCGGGATCGGTGATGATGTATTTTTCGCCGACGGTTTGGGTCAGGCTGCTGATTAATTGCGAGGCGGTCATAATGCGCTCCTTGGGACTGGTTTTATTGGATTAAAATAGTGATTGTAGTAACGCGACACAGTAAAGTAAAGGTCGTCTGAATACGGTCAGGCAAGAGAATATTGCAAACCACAAACCTGATGATATTTGAATCATACACACTATCCGTCCGCACGCCCCACCCTTTAATTAACCACCTTCCCCGCTATACACAATTTCTTTGCCGAACGATGTGAACAGCCTGTGAATAAGTTCTATTACCTTTGATAATCAAACAAAAAAATATAGTGCTTAAAAAATGGGCAGTTTGTCGGTTTAGTCACATACAGTGTTTGCCTTTGTGTGTGCAGTCTGTGGAAAAGTTAGCTAACTTATTCTATTTACAACCAAAATATACAATGATTAAAAATTAGGCAATACGGCGTATAATCCGATGGCGGATTCGCATTTGAAGTGCAACTTTCCATAACAGAAAAAGGCCAGTATGCGGTAGCATACGGCCTTTCCTGCAAGAAAGATTGCCATGAGCTACACACAACTGACCCAAGACGAACGATACCATATCCAATACCTGTCCCGCCACTGCACCATCGCCGGAAATCGCCAAACAGCTCAACCGCCACAAAAGCACCATCAGCCGAGAAATCAAGCGGCACTGCATCCAAGGACAGCAATACAGCGCCGAAAAAGCACAGAAGCAAAGCCGGCTGACCAAACAGCACCGGCGAAAACCCTATAAGCTCGATTCGCAGCTGATTCAACACATCGACACCCTTATCCGCCGCAAACTCAGTCCCGAACAAGTATGCGCCTACTTGTGCAAACACCACCAAATCACGCTCCACCACAGCACCATTTACCGCTACCTTCGCCAAGACAAAAGTAACGGCGGCACCTTGTGGCAACATCTCAGAATATGCAGCAAACCCTACCGCAAACGCTACGGCAGCACATGGATCAGAGGCAAAGTGCCCAACCGTGTCGGCATAGAAAACCGACCCGCTATCGTCGACCAAAAAAAAACGCATCGGCGATTGGGAGGCCGACACCATCATCGGCAAAGGACAGAAAAGTGCATTACTGACCTTGGTTGAACGCGTTACCCGCTACACCATCATCTGCAAATTGGATAGCCTCAAAGCTGAAGACACTGCCCTAGCGGCCATTAGGGTATTAAAGGCACATAAAGCCAGAG
>CAKMQH010000021.1 GCA_927911515.1 uncultured Neisseria sp. | reverse complement strand
ATTTCTAAAATGAAATCTGGCCAGGCATGGTGGCTCATGCCTGTAGTCCTAGCTATCCTGGAGGGAAGGTCGTCTGAAAACGGTTTGGATTAAGTCCGTTTTCAGACGACCTATTTTTATGGAGGGTTCACAAAGGCAATGTTGAAGCATTCGCAAGCAGTTGTAGCGAAAAGAAAGAGCGGTTTTGTCGCGATTCCTCTATATCGGTTACAATCCGTTTTTTCCCCTAAACCAATATTCCAAAGCACAAAATTATGCTGAAAATCATCTCTGCCAACGTCAACGGCATCCGCTCCGCCTACAAAAAAGGATTTTACGAATACATCGCCGCATCGGGTGCGGACATTGTCTGCGTGCAGGAACTCAAAGCGCAGGAAGCCGATTTGTCCGACGAAATGAAGAATCCGCACGGGGATGCACGGCCATTGGCATTGCGCTGAAAAACGCGGTTACAGCGGCGTAGCGGTGTACAGCAAACGCGCGCCTGACAATATGCAAATCGGTATGGGCATTGAAGAATTCGACAGGGAAGGGCGGTTTGTGCGCTGCGATTTCGGCAAGTTGTCGGTGATTTCGCTTTACCTGCCCAGCGGCACCAGCGCGCCGGAACGACAGGAATTGAAATACCGCTTTTTAGATGCGTTCTATCCCATGCTTGAAGCCATGAAGGCGGAAGGGCGCGATATCGTCGTCTGCGGAGACTGGAACATTGCCCACCAAAACATCGACCTGAAAAACTGGAAAGGCAACCAGAGAAACTCAGGCTTCCTGCCCGAAGAACGCGAATGGATAGGCAAAGTCATCCATACGCTCGGCTGGACGGATATGTGGCGCACGCTCTATCCTGACAATCCGGGCTACACTTGGTGGAGCAACCGCGGACAGGCGTATGCGAAAGATGTCGGGTGGCGCATCGACTATCAGATGGTTACGCCCGAACTCGCCGCCAAAGCGGTGTCCGCGCATGTTTATAAAGACGAGAAATTTTCCGACCATGCACCTTTGGTCGTGGAGTACGACTATGCTGCCCAATAAAGTTTTCGGCAAATACGATTGGAACATGAACGGTAAAACCGGCATAGGTGCGGCATGGGTGGTCGCCGCGTTTGTACTGCCTATGCTGGTGTGGACGATATTCATGCTGGCGCGGATGTCCGGCTGGGTTGAAATGACCCGCGCAAATCCGCTTTGGGCGTTGGTGTGGCTGCTGTTCTCGCTGCCCTGTCTTCTGATTGCCGCCAAGTGTTTCGGCTGGAAAGGCTGGCGGTTGATTGCCAACATCCTGATCTGCCTCGCCACCTGTGCCGTTTTAAGCGTCCCTGCCGCGATCTTGATTACCTATACGCTCCACGATTTGCTCAAATAGGTCGTCTGAAATGCGAACTTTCGAACTCGAAGACCTGACGCTTTTCTTGATACGCGACGCGGACGAAGCGGAAATGTGGATAGACCGCTGGGAGGTCAGCTATCCCGTCGTCCAAACCGCCGCCGCTTCCGCCAATCAAAGCATCGCCCAATGGCAGGCAAATATTCAAACAGCGTTTGAAGGCATCAGCGGCGAACACATCGCTGTCGTCGCATACGGCGCAGGCGTATCCGCTTTTCTGGCGTGGCTCTACCAAACCGACATCCTGACGCAGAAAAAAATCGTCAACATCATCCTCGTTTCGCCGCGTCCAGAAGCCTTCCCCGACGATGAAATACACACCTTCCAGCGCGTCCGTTGCCCCTGCCGCACCGCGCTTGTAATCGCCGAACAAAACGGCACACCGCGCAACTGGGCGGAAGAACGGGCAAACCTGTGGAACGCCCGCCTCCTCCTGTCGCCACATTCCGGCACGCTCAACGGTGCACTCGGCGGCTGGCAATGGGGCATGAAGCTGATGCAGGAAATGCTGTTGAGTTGAGCAAAACGCTTGCAGCAATAAACAGAAAAGGTCGTCTGAAACTTGAAATCAGGTTTCAGACGACCTTTTCGCAGGCAAGTATAGTGGACTAAATTTAAATCAGGACAAGGCGACGAAGCCGCAGACAGTACAAATAGTACGGCAAGGCGAGGTAACGCCGTACTGGTTTAAATTTAATCCACTATAGAACGGATTTTCAGACGACCCCGAAGCATGATGAAGCAAAAATATAGTTATCCTTGCTTTATGTGAATCCAGTTGTGGATATATCGGATTAACGTTTGATATTAAAAGAAAAAATAATACTGCCCAAAAAACAGGCAAGGGCGAAATAGCGTTTTCAGACGACCTGATTAGCGCAATTCCAAACCATTCAACCCAACTTGCCATCCCCTAAATGGCGGCGGTAAAACCGGTCGATATCCGCTATCGCCTTTTCATCATTCGGTCTCAAATCGATTTTCAAATCGGCAAGCCGTATCAACATCAGGTCTTCTTGTTCCGCCACAGCGCAGCTCACTTCCCCGCTGCTGCGCAGATGCGCGATGAGTTCGTCCAGCTGCCGCAGGGCGTTTTCGTAGGCGGCGTTTTGTTTATCTTCTGCCATAGGGGTTCCGTTTCTTATAGACAATAAAAAATGGCGGGGAATCAATCCCGCCATCATTCTACGGCATAAGCCGTGCATTTAATTAAGCAGCCTGAATGTTAGCAGCTTGTTTGCCTTTAGGGCCGGTGGTTACGTCGAAAGATACGCGTTGACCTTCTTTCAGGGTTTTGAAACCATCCATGTTGATCGCTGAGAAGTGAGCGAACAGATCTTCGCCACCTTCATCAGGAGTGATGAAACCAAAACCTTTAGCGTCGTTAAACCATTTTACGATACCGGTTGCCATTAGAAACTTCCTATACTTAAAAATTAACAAAATCAGCAAAATAAGGCATACAGCAAACTTAAACGTTCAGCGTTTCTCCCTAGCTTTATATACTTGGTCGAGTGCCGGCTTCTGCTTAACCGTCTTTTTACATTTGTTAAGTCAAAACGTCAAGCCATATAAGGGAAAAAGTGCGAAAATGGCGGAAACAGACCAAAATACAACAGAAATTGAAATCAAACTCTATAATCACTATATTTATAATTTATTAGGTATTAAATCTTTAGCAAGGTCGTCTGAAACAACCCCTCTTCCATAAAGCCATAAATATTTATGAACAACCCAAACACACATCACGAATCCGATACACTTTTAAGCGACCAAAAAACCGCCCCGCCGAAACGTTACGGCGTATTTTTGCTGAACGACGATTACACCACGATGGAATTTGTCGTCGAAAATCCTAACCGAAATCTTTATGCTCGGACAGGAGCAGGCGGTGGCGGTAATGCTCTTGGTTCATCACGAAGGCAAAGGCTTGTGCGGCACTTACACACGGGACATCGCCCAAACCAAACAACAACAAGTCATGCAGCGGGCAAAAGCCGAAGGGCATCCGCTGCAATGTATTGTCGAGGAGATTTAATATGCTTTCACCCGAATTGGAACAGATTTTGCAGCAGCTTTACCGCGAGGCGCGTAAAGCTCATTATGAATTTATCAGCCTCGAGCATCTGCTTTTGGTGTTAATCGAAGAAGATGCCTCCATCCCCAACGTCCTCAAGCTCTGCGGCGCGGATTTAAAAGTGGTGTCCGAACAACTCTCCGCCAGCGTTGCCGAAAATACCCCACAGATTCCCGACCACCTTTTAGACACGGTCGAAACCCAGCCCACACTCGGCTTCCAACGCGTCATCCAGCGGGCGATGGTGCATACCCAATCCGCAGGCAAAGGTTTGGTCGAGCCTTTGGACGTTTTGGTGGCGCTGATGAGCGAAACCGACAGCCACGCCGTTTATTTCCTCAAGCTGCAATCGGTTACGCGTTTTGAAGTTTTGCGTTGCATTGCCCACGGTGCAACCGAAGACGATGAACACAAAAGCTTTTCAGACGACCCCGACAATGATTCAGACGACCCCGTCGAGTCAAAAAGCGGTTCGTTGTCGGACTACACTGTAAACCTCAATGCCGAAGTCAAAGCCGACCGCATCGACCCCTTAATCGGCAGAAAACACGAAATGGAACGGCTGGTGCAAATCCTCTGTCGCCGCCGCAAAACAATCCGCTTTTAGTCGGCGAAGCAGGCGTGGGCAAAACCGCACTGGCGGAAGGCTTGGCGCATCAAATCGTCAACGGCGATATTCCCGACGCGCTCAAAGAAGCGGAAGTGTACGCGCTGGATATGGGTTCGCTTTTGGCGGGTACAAAATACCGCGGCGACTTTGAAGCGCGGGTCAAATCCGTCTTGAAACAGCTCGAAAAAATCCCGCAAGCCATTTTGTTTATCGACGAAATCCACACCATCATCGGCGCGGGCAGCACCAGCGGCGGCACGATGGACGCGTCAACCTGCTCAAACCCGCGCTGGCGAAAGGCTCGCTGCGCTGCATCGGCGCGACCACTTACGACGAATACCGCACCATTTTCGACAAAGACCACGCCTTAAGCCGCCGCTTCCAAAAAATTGACGTGGTCGAACCCACCGTCGCCGAAACCGTGCAAATCCTGCGCGGCTTGAAGCCGATGTTCGAAGGCTTCCACCAAGTCCGCTACACGCAAGGCGCACTCGAAGCCGCCGCCGAACTCTCCGCCCGCTACATCAACGAGCGTTTCCTGCCCGACAAAGCCATCGACGTGATGGACGAAGCAGGCGCGGCGCAACGGATTTTGCCCAAATCCAAACAGAAAAAAAGTCATCGGCAAAGCGCAAATAGAAACCGTCATCGCCAAAGTCGCGCGGATTCCTGAAAAAACCGTGTCGAACGACGACAAACAAGTGCTGCAATTCCTCGGCCGCGATTTGAAAAACATGGTTTACGGTCAGGAAAACGCCATCGACGCGCTGGTTGCCGCCGTCAAAATGTCGCGCTCCGGTCTCGCCCTGCCCGACAAACCCATAGGCAGCTTCCTCTTCTCCGTCGCGGCGTCGCAAAACCGAAGTCGCCAAACAACTTGCCTACTCGATGGGCGTACCGCTGCAACGCTTCGACATGTCCGAATACATGGAGCCACACGCCGTATCACGCCTCATCGGCGCGCGCCGGGCTACGTCGGCTTCGATCAGGGCGGTCTTTTGACCGAAGCCGCCAACAAACATCCGCATTGCGTGTTGCTCTTGGACGAAATCGAAAAAGCTCACCCCGACATTTTCAACGTCCTCCTACAAGTCATGGACGCAGGCAAACTGACCGACAACAATGGCAAGAGCGCCGATTTCCGCAACGTCATCCTGATTATGACCACCAACGCAGGTGCGGAAAGCCTCAGCCGCCCCAGCCTCGGCTTTACCGCCAAGCGCGAACGCGGCGACGAAATGCAGGCGATCAACAAACTCTTCACGCCCGAGTTCCGCAACCGCTTGGACGCGATTATCCCATTTACGCCCTTGTCCGAACCCGTCATCGCCAAAGTCGTGGACAAATTCCTGCTCCAGCTCGAACACCAGCTCCTCGACAAAAAAGTCGAAGCCGAATTCACGCCGGCATTGCGCAAATATCTGGCGGAAAAAGGTTTCGACCCGCAAATGGGCGCCCGCCCGATGCACCGCCTGATTCAGGAAAAAATCCGCAAACCGCTCGCCGACGAACTCCTGTTCGGCAAACTCGCCGACGGCGGCTTCGTGCGGATAGACTGGGATGCGGCAAAAGAAGAAGCCGTGTTGAAATTCAAGAAAAACAAAGCCAAACCTGAAGCAGCAGCGGTTTGACGGATAAAGGCAAAAGGTCGTCTGAAAACGAAATTTCCGTTTTCAGACGACCTTTTTTAATGAAATCGTTTAGTTTCGCGAATGGTGTTCGTCGACGATGTTTTTCAGGCGGATGTTGGCGACGTGGGTGTAGATTTGGGTGGTGTTGATGTTGGCGTGTCCGAGCATGAGCTGTACGGCACGCAAATCGACGCCGTGGTTGACGAGGTGGGTGGCGAAGGCGTGGCGCAGGCCGTGCGGGCTGAGGGAGGTGATGCCGGCGGTTTCGGCGTAGTTTTTGACAATCATCCACGCGAGTTGGCGGGAGATGCCGCTGCGTTTTTGGCTGACAAAAACTTCGTCGCAGATTTTGTTTTTGAGCAACAGCGGCCGCGATTCGGTGCAATAGCGTTCGACCCAGTAAACGGCTTCTTCGCCCATAGGCACGATACGCAGTTTGTCGCCTTTGCCTATGGTGCGGATGCAGCCGCGGTTGAGATCGAGATCGCCCAGCTGGAGCTTGACGGCTTCGGTTACGCGCAAACCTGTGGCGTACATGACTTCGAGCAGGGCTTTGTCGCGCAGGCCGTGCGGCGTTTCGGTATCGGGTGCGGCAAGCAGTTTTTCGATTTGCGCTTCGGTAATCAGGGTCGGCAGTTTTTGCGTCTGTTTCGGGGCTTTGAGAAAACGGGTCGGGTTGTCCGTCCGACGCTCGGTCTCTTCCAGCCAGGCGTATAGGCGTTTGCAGGCGGACAAGGCACGCGCCTGCGAGCTGTGTTTTTCGTCTGCCGCATAGACGGCGTCCGCCAAATCGGCGGCTTCGGCATCCAGCCAAGTATGCCCGCCCTCTTCCAAGCGCGCGGCGATTTTTTCCAAATCGCGGCGGTAGCCTTGCAGGGTGTTGTGGCTGAGACGGTCTTGCAGCCACAGGGATTCGAGCAGTTTGTCTATGAGTTCGTCGGTCATGGGGTTTTATGGGCAGTCCGAAGATGATGTATCGCAAACATACTTAACTTTAAATCCGGCAGTCATCAGATTCCGTCATTCCCGCCCCCCGCCTACGCGAGAACAGGAATGACGACAACCGGCAAGTTGCGTATCGAAAATAAAGTAATTTGGCTATATCGTAGATCGAATATGAATCAGGACAAGCACCCCTGCCCTGATTGATGTCCATTATAAAAGGTCGTCTGAAAATGAAAACCTGCTTGGTCAGAACCCGCCATGTTCGTTTTCAGACGACCTTTTGCTGCATTATCGGTTTATCGGGACAGCGTTTCCAATACTTCCTGCGCGTGTCCGGCGACTTTGACTTTGCGCCATTCATGGATGATTTCGCCGTTTGCGTCCAATACGAAGGTGCTGCGTTCAATGCCCAAAGACTCTTTGCCGTACAGCTTTTTCAGCTTGATTACGTCAAACATTTTACACACGGTTTCGTCTTTGTCGCTCAACAATTCAAAATTGAAGCCTTGTTTGACGCAAAAATTCTGATGCGATTTCACACCGTCGCGCGAGATACCGACGACGGTATAACCGAGTTCTTTAAATTGCGGCAAACGAGCGTTGAAATCCAAGCCTTCGGTGGTGCAGCCGGGCGTGCTGTCTTTGGGGTAGAAATAGACAATCAGCGGCAAATGTTCGGCGGAGTCAAAGTCGTTGCCACTGCTTGAGGGTAAAGTGAATCGGTATTGGGTCATGATGTATCCTTTCAGACGACCTAAGACGGAAATGTATAGTGGATTAACTTTAAACCAGTACGGCGTTACCTCGCCTTAGCTCAAAGAGAACGATTCTCTAAGGTGCTAAAGCACCAAGTGAATCGGTTCCATACTATCTGTACTGTCTGCGGCTTCGTCGCCTTGTCCTGATTTAAATTTAA
>CAKMQH010000020.1 GCA_927911515.1 uncultured Neisseria sp. | reverse complement strand
ACTATTGTAATGTCTGCGGCTTCGTCGCCTTGTCCTGATTTAATTTAATCCACTATATTTTCAAGGATTCGTGGGCATAGCCCACGCTACAACGTTTGTCGGCAACACAAGTGCCGTAGCGTGGACTCCGTCCACAAAAACAATAGGCACAAAGGTCGTCTGAAAAACTTAAAAATCGGGTTTTCAGACGACCTTTGTTTTTGGGTTGGCTATCGGTTTTCACTGGCGCGGGATATTGGTAGTGTGGGTTCTACCTATGGAAATAATGGGCAAACAGGTCGTCTGAAATCTTAAATGGCTCGTGGGCAAAGCCCACGCTACGCGGTCTATTGAAAACACTTGCGCCGTAGTGCCGTAGCGTGGACTTTGTCCACGAAAACCATTAACACAAAGGTCGTCTGAAAACTTAATGTAGGTTTTCAGACGACCTTTATGTTTGAACTGACTATCCGTTTTGGCTGGCTCGGTAGAAGGCGATGAGGCCGTTGGTAGAACTGTCGTGTTGCGGGTTACCGCGGTCGAGTTCGGGTTCGATGGTTTTGGCGAGTTCTTTGCCGTATTCGACGCCCCATTGGTCGAAGGGGTTGATGCCCCAAATCGCGCCTTGGACGAAGGTGCGGTGTTCGTATGCCGCCATGAGCATGCCGAGGCGGCAGGGGTCGGTGGCGCTGAGGAGGAGGCTGTTGCTCGGGCGGTTGCCGGGGAATTCTTTTTGCAGGGCGAGGCGTTCGCGTTCGGCTTCGGGCAGGTCGGCAAGTTCGGCGCGGGCTTCTTCGAGGGTCTTGCCTTTCATCAGGGCCTCGGCTTGGGCGAAGGCGTTGGCGACGGTGAAGCGGTGTTGGCGGTTAATGCCGTAGGCGGTGGTCATGGGGACGATGAAGTCGCAGGGGATGAGCCGTGTGCCTTGGTGGAGGAGTTGGAAATAGGCGTGTTGGCAGTTGACGCCTTCTTCGCCGAAGACGATGCCGCCGGTGGTATGGGGGACGGGGCGTCCGGTCGGCGGTGCGGTTTTTGCCTAGGCTTTCCATGTCAAGCTGGTTGAGCCACGAGGGGAGGTGGCGCAGGTTGTGGCTGTATGGGACGGCGGTTTGTCCGTCGGCGTGCTGGAAGTTGTTGTACCAGATGCTGATGAGTGCCATGAGGACGGGGATGTTGCGGCGGTAGGGGGTTTGGAAAAAATGGGTGTCCATGGCGTGCGCGCGGCGAGGAGTTCGCGGAAGCGGTCTGTGCCGACGGCGACCATGACGGGCAGGCCGATGGTTGACCAGACGGAATAGCGTCCGCCGACCCAGTCGAACATGGCGAAGACGTTGTCGGGTGCGATGCCGAAGTTTCGGGCAGCGGCAACGTCGGAGGAAATGGCGCAGAAGTGGCGGTAGATGCCGGATTCGGGCAAACCTGCGTCCCGATACCACGCGCGGGCGGCGTAGGCGTTGAGCAGGGTTTCGGGCGTGCGGAAGGATTTGCTGGCGATGCTGAATACGGTGGTCTCGGGCTTGAGGTGGGCGAGTGTGCGGCTGATGTCGGCGTCGTCTGAATTGCTGACGAAGTGGACGCGGATGTTTTGGCGGTAGGCTTTGAGGGCTTCTACGCACATTCTGGGGCCGAGGTCGGAGCCGCCTATGCCGATGTGGACGAAGTCGGTGATGGGTTTGTCGGTGATGCCTCTGTGGCTGCCGTTGTTGAGTGCTTCGGCGTAGGCGAGGGCGCGGTTGAGTTCGTGGTGGAGTTTGGAGAGGATGTTTTCGCCGTCAACGTAAACGGGCGCGGCATCGGGCGGCAGGCGCAGAGCGGTATGGAGGACGGCGCGGTGTTCGCTGAGGTTGATTTTTTCGCCGTTTTGCATGGCGTGCATTTGTCCGGCTAGCGGCGAGGCTTCGGCAAGGCGGCACAAGAGTTGCAACGTGTCTTCGCCGAGGCGGTTTTTGCTGTAATCGAAGAGGAGGCCGTCGAGGGTTTCGTGCATATTGCCGAAGCGGTCGGGTTCGGCGGCGAAGCGGTCGCGCAGGTGGATGTGTTGTGTGTAGAGCTGGTGTTGTTCAAGGGCTTGCCATGCTTCGGTAAATGCGGTCATCGGGTTTCCTTCGGGATTGGGTTCGCTCATTTGGCGGAATGTGATTTAGTTATAGATTGTCGTTGTAGTGATTGGTTCGATACGGTGAATATTTATGTAGTCATATGTAGTTTAACAAAGGGGCGCGGGTTTGGCGAATATGGGTAGTCAAATGGCGTAGGAATTGTATGCAATATGCAAGCAATGTGCTTGATTTTCATCAAGGTTTTTTAAAATTTTCGGTATGACACCGATGTCTGGTGTGCTATGCTTCGTAATCAAATGAAACAGGGCTGAGGCGGGAGTCGTAAGATGGCTACAATTTATGATGTTGCTGCTTATGCGGGCGTCTCACCCAAAACGGTCAGCCGCGTCATCAACGGCGACGCGCCGGTCAGCGATAAAACACGCGCCAAAGTCGAAACGGCGATTGCGGCTTTGGGTTATATCCCGTCTTCGGCGGCACGGGTGATGCGGTCAAACCGCTCGGACTTGGTCGGACTAATTACCGGCGCCATCTCGCGCACGGGCGAATACGGCGGGGTACACGGTCTGCCGGATATGTTTTTAATCAAAGGCATCCAGCAGAAAATCCGCGAAGCGGGCAAAACGTTGATGATTGCGGATACGGACAACCGCTACGAGCAAATCGACCCTTTGGTCAGGACGTTTATGGAACACCGCGCGGAAGGCATTTTGTATGTGACCGAATCGCACCGCGAAATCGTTCTACCCGAAATGCCCAACCGCTGCCCGATGGTTTTGGTCAACTGCTTCGACGCGGTAGGTACGCCGTCGGTGTTGCCGGACGACGAGCGCGGGCAATACGATTTGGTGCGAAAAATCATCCGGCGCGGACACCGCCGTATCGCTTACATTACTTTGCAGGCGGGCGCAGAAGCGACGCGGCTGCGTTTGGCGGGCTACCGCCGCGCTTTGGATGAATCGGACATGGTGTTCGATCCTGACTTGGTGCAAACCGGCATCACCGATTTCGCCAACGACAGCGAACCTTTGATTGCGGCAGTGTTGAAATTATTATCGTTAGCCGACCCGCCGACGGTCATTTGCTGTGGCAACGATGAAATGGCGGTCCGCGTTTACGGCATTTTGAGGACGCGCGGCGTGCGCGTTCCGGAGCAGGTATCGGTGGCAGGTTACGACAACCACAGCGCGATTGCCGAAACCCTGTTCCCGCCGCTGACCAGCACCGAGCTGCCCTATATGCGCATGGGCGCGCTGGCGGCGGAAATCCTGTTCGATATTATCGAGACCAAAGAAACCGTCCGAGAGCCCGTTCGGGTTGTCGGAGAAACGATTTGGCGGCAGTCGGTTACGGCATTGAAGTAAAACATTCTTTCAGACGACGTCTGCTTTATGAGGCAGACACAATACGACAATAAAAGGTCGTCTGAAAACACAAACAACGCATCACTCTACCTATTTGCAACGTATCAATACGATACGCCAAAGAATAAAGAAAGCGGCCCAACCGCTTCAACTATGCAGTGTTCCCGCAGTTTGTTGTCCCATGTTTTCTTCTTATAAAGTCCAGGAGTCGCTTCAAAATGAAGATTTCCCCACAAGTATCCCTGACGCTTCGCCAGATTATGCTGATGAACTTCGGCTTCTTCGGTATTCAATATAGTTTCGGATTGCAGCAAACCGCGATTAATCCGATTTTCAGTTTCTTACAAGCTGACCCTGCAGAACTGCCTTATCTCAATATGGCAGGGCCGATTACCGGTTTGCTGGTGCAGCCGCTTATCGGTGCTATGAGTGACCGTACATGGATCCCCGGTCTCGGTCGCCGACGACCGTATTTCCTGATTGGTGCCATCGGTTGCAGCTTGTGTCTGTTTTTCTATCCGCACGTTACCGCATTGTGGGTTGCCGTGTTGCTGCTGTGGCTCTTGGACATCAGCAACAATACCGCCATGGAGCCTTTCCGCGCCTTCATCGCCGATACCGTTCCCGAACACCAACAATCTACCGGATTCTTGATGCAGTCCGTGTTTACCGGTCTAGGCATTACCCTTGCCAACGTGTCGCTCTATATCTTCAAGCAAATCGGCTGGTTGCAACAAACCTCTGAAGCAGGTATCCCGTACTGGGTATTCGGCTCGTTCTATATTGGCGCCGTCTGCTCCATCGGCTCTGTTTTGGTAACCGTATTGTCCACGCCCGAACATGAGCCGTCTCCTGAAGATCTGGCAGCAATTAAAGCCCAATCCAGCGGCCCTGTTGAAGCGGTTAAAGAAATTTACCATGCCATTAAAGACATGCCGAAACCCCTGTGGCAGCTCGCCTCGGTTTATCTCTTCCAATGGTACGCACTCTTCATCTACTGGCAATACATCTCCCACAGTATCGCCAAATCTGTCTGGGATGCTACCTCTGCCAACAAAGTCGCTTATGAGGAGGCAGTGGCATGGACCGGTTTGGTCAACGGTTTTTATAACGTCGTTACCTTCATTTCCGCCTTCGGACTGATGTGGATGGCGCGTAAATACGCCGCCAAATACGTTCACGCCTTTGCCGTTACCCTTGCCGCACTTGCCCTTTTGGCCATTCCGCATATCACCAATCAATACCTGATGTTTGCCCCAATGATCGGATTCGGTATCGGCTGGGCAAGTATGATGGGCGTGCCGTTTATGATTGTCGTGCATTCCATCCCGAAAGAACGCTACGGCGTGTATATGGGCATCGTCAACATGATGATTGTGATTCCGATGCTGATCCAGACCATTACCTTCAGTAAAATCTATGAGAACTTGCTTGGTGCCGACCCGGGAAATGCGATGACTTTTGCCGGTGTCTTCCTTCTCATCGCCGCCGTGTTGACCCTGAACATCAAAACGTCAAACAAACCTTATGGCGTAGAATCGGCAAGCTGATTTTGGTATAGTGGATTAACAAAAATCAGGACAAGGCGACGAAGCTGCAGACAGTACAGATAGTACGGAACCGATTCACTTGGTGCTTCAGCATCTTAGAGAATCGTTCTCTTTGAGCTAAGGCGAGGCAACGCCGTACTGGTTTAAAGGTAATCCACTATATTTGCCAAGAGGTCGTCTGAAAACTCAGAATTAAGGTTTTCAGACGACCTTTTTGTTTAATTGTGCCGATTTGTTTTAAACGGGGGACGGTTTGTGGAAGCCCGGATTGGGTCGAAAGATCGCCGTATCCCCGTAAAAGCTGACGGCAAAGCGTTTACATGGCAAAATACCGCCTGTTTGCGGGTCATCCGAATTTTTCAGACGACCTTTTACCTTCTTCAAAAGGAATCCCCATGTCTTTGCAAAACATCATCGAAACCGCCTTTGAAAACCGTGCGGACATCACCCCGACCACCGTTCCCCCCGAAGTCAAAGAAGCCGTGTTGGAAACCATCCGCCAACTCGATTCAGGCAAATTGCGCGTTGCCGAACGCTTGGGCGTGGGCGAATGGAAAGTCAACGAATGGGCGAAAAAAGCCGTGTTGCTTTCCTTCCGCATTCAAGACAACGAAGTCCTCAACGACGGCGTAAACAAATACTACGACAAAGTGCCGACCAAGTTTGCCGACTGGTCTGAAGACGAGTTCCGCGCCGCAGGTTTCCGCGCCGTACCCGGTGCCGTTGCGCGCCGCGGCAGCTTTGTTGCTAAAAACGTCGTATTGATGCCGTCTTATGTCAACATCGGCGCATACGTTGACGAAGGCGCGATGGTCGATACTTGGGCGACCGTCGGCTCTTGCGCGCAAATCGGTAAAAATGTCCACTTTGAGCGGCGGCGTCGGCATTCGGCGGCGTCTCGAACCCCTTACAAGCCAGCCCGACCATCATGAAGACAACTGCTTCATCGGCGCGCGTTCCGAAATCGTCGAAGGCGTGATTGTCGAAGAAGGCAGCGTGATTCCATGGGCGTGTTCATCGGACAATCCACCAAAATCTTCGACCGCACTACCGGCGAAATCTACCAAGGTCGTGTACCGGCAGGCTCGGTGGTCGTGTCCGGCAGCATGTCTTCCAAAGATGGCAGCCACAGCCTCTACTG
>CAKMQH010000019.1 GCA_927911515.1 uncultured Neisseria sp. | reverse complement strand
TTAAATTTAAATCAGGACAAGGCGACGAAGCCGCAGACAGTACAGATAGTACGGCAAGGCGAGGTAACGCCGTACTGGTTTAAAGTTAATCCACTATATCTATTCCCTGCCCTACACCGCCACGGCAGCCTTAATGTGCGGATGCGGGTCGTAGCCTTCCAATTCGAAATCTTCAAACTTAAATGTAAACAAATCTTTGACGTCCGGATTGATTTTCATCACCGGCAGCGTGCGAGGGGGGCGGCTCAATTGCAGTTTTGCCTGTTCGAAATGGTTGCTGTACAGATGCGCATCGCCCAAAGTATGGATAAATTCGCCCGCCTCCAACCCGCAGACTTGGGCAATCATCATGGTCAACAGCGCGTAACTGGCAATGTTGAACGGCACACCGAGGAAGATGTCCGCGCTGCGTTGGTAAAGCTGGCAGGACAATTTGCCGTTGGCAACGTAAAACTGAAACAGCGCATGACAAGGCGGCAATGCCATTTCATCCACCAGCGCGGGATTCCATGCCGACACAATCAGGCGGCGGGAATCGGGGTTTTTCTTGATTTGCTCCACGACGTTGGCAATTTGGTCGATATGGCGGCCGTCGGGCGCAGGCCAACTGCGCCATTGGTAGCCGTACACAGGCCCTAAGTCGCCGTTTTCGTCCGCCCATTCGTCCCAAATGGAAACATTATTGTCTTTCAAATATTTGATGTTGGTATCGCCTTTGAGGAACCAAAGCAGCTCGTGAATAATCGAGCGCAAGTGCAGCTTTTTGGTGGTCAGCAGCGGAAAGCCTTGACTCAAATCGAAGCGCATTTGATAGCCGAACACCGAGCGCGTGCCTGTACCAGTACGGTCGGATTTGTCGGTGCCGTTTTCGAGAACGTGGCGCATTAAGTCGTGGTAGGCTTTCATTGGTATCCTTTAAGAGTGTGTGTTGTTGGAAATGCTTTGGGGCGTATTGTATAGCATCCGGATGCGCGAATACATGGCTTTTAATGAAAATCTAAGGCCGTCTGAAAACGGCAAATCCGGTTTCAGACGACCTTTGCGTTATCCATTATTGAACACCCACAAACACGCTCTTCCACCCAAAACAAGATTCATTTTTTCAACATGTTATTTTCTTTCTTAGCTTCTTTTTCAAGCAAAAAATCAGCGTTATTGTTGACAATATTGGTCATATTTACGTGAAAATTTGCGCCAGATTAAATTTTTACACCATCCTAATTTGAATTTCTAGTTTAACTACTTAGAATATAAATTCAATTTATATTGAAAGAATGGAATTTTAAAAATTATTTTTATATTTTACTGGCAACATATACCAAATAATAAAATTCTCAAAAAAATAATGTCAACAATTTTCATCAAAACCGCTTGGCAGGCAAAAAAATTAGGTTTATATTTCTTTCCATAAATTCATTATCTTTTTCAAATCTTATTCTCAAGGAGCACCAAATGACTGACCTGAAAGCCTTGTTTGCCAATCTAAAACAACGCAACCCCAATCAAGAGCCGTTTCACCAAGCGGTTGAAGAAGTATTCATGAGCTTGGGTCCGTTTTGGCAAAAATCCGAAATACACCCAACAAAACCTGCTTGAACGCATCGTCGAACCTGAGCGCGTCATTATGTTCCGCGTCACTTGGGTGGACGACAAAGGACAAGTCCAAGTCAACCGCGGCTACCGCATTCAGATGAACTCCGCCATCGGCCCTTACAAAGGCGGCTTGCGCTTCCACCCGACCGTCGATTTGGGCGTATTAAAATTCCTCGCCTTTGAACAAGTGTTCAAAAACGCCCTGACCACCCTGCCCATGGGCGGCGGCAAAGGCGGTTCCGACTTCGACCCCAAAGGCAAATCCGACGCCGAAGTGATGCGTTTCTGCCAAGCCTTTATGAACGAACTCTACCGCCATATCGGTCCGAACACCGATGTACCTGCGGGCGACATCGGCGTAGGCGGCCGCGAAATCGGCTTCCTCTTCGGTCAATACAAAAAAATCCGCAACGAATTTGCCTCCGTCCTGACCGGTAAAGGCCTCGAATGGGGCGGCAGCCTCATCCGTCCCGAAGCGACCGGCTACGGCACCGTGTACTTCGCCCAATCCATGCTGCAAACGCGCGGCGATTCGCTTGAAGGCAAACGCGTGCTGATTTCCGGCTCCGGCAACGTCGCACAATACGCCGCCGAAAAAGCCATCCAACTGGGGGCGAAAGTGCTGACCATTTCCGACTCCAACGGTTTCGTCCTCTTCCCTGACAGCGGCATGACCGAAGACCAACTCGCCGCGCTTATCGAGCTGAAAGAAGTCCGCCGCGAACGGGTTTCCACCTACGCCCAAGAACAAGGTTTGAAATACTTTGAAAACCAAAAACCGTGGGGCGTTGCCGCTGAAGTCGCCCTGCCCTGCGCGACCCAAAACGAATTGGACGAAGAAGCCGCCAAAACCCTGCTGGCAAACGGCTGCTACGTCGTTGCCGAAGGTGCGAACATGCCTTCCACTTTGGGCGCGGTCGAGCAATTCGTCAAAGCAGGCATCCTGTATGCACCGGGCAAAGCTTCCAACGCCGGCGGCGTGGCAACTTCAGGCTTGGAAATGAGCCAAAACGCCGTCCGCCTGTCTTGGAGCCGCGAAGAAGTCGACCAACGCCTGTTCGACATCATGCACAGCATCCACGAATCTTGCCTGAAATACGGCACTGAAAACGGCAAAACCAACTACGTCAACGGTGCGAACATCGCTGGTTTCGTCAAAGTCGCCGATGCGATGCTGGCTCAAGGCATTGTGTAAGTCTCATTGTCCTGACTTTAGGATGTGGAAAGGTCTCTGAAAACCTTAATTCAAGGTTTTCAGACGACCTTTTTTACTGTTTGGAACTGCTTATAGCGGCTTCAAAGGCAGGCACACAATAAAGCACACCTTAGTGTGATTTCAAACCTGCCTCGTTTTTTATAGTGGATTAAATTTAAATCAGGACAAGGCGACGAAGCCGCAGGCAGTACAGATATAGTGGATTAAAATTGCAATGATACGGCGTTGCCAACGCCCTTATGTACTACCCGTACACGGCGGGCGTTTGCCGCCTTGTCTCATTTTTATTTTAATCCACTATAGTACGGCAAGGCGAGGCAACGCCGTACTGGTTTAAAGTTAATCCACTATAACAACAAACTTCAGTTTAAAGATGATGTTTATACGAATAGAAAAAAACGGTTGAAGCCTTACATAAAATCCACTGTTTACGCACAACTTATCCACATTTTAATCCCAGTTTATTCCACTAAATAAAGCATGATTCATTGAACGTTGTCCCCATACAAAAAAGGTCTCTGAAAAATCGG
>CAKMQH010000018.1 GCA_927911515.1 uncultured Neisseria sp. | reverse complement strand
TGGATTCCCGCCTGCGCGGGAATGACGACAATCAAACATTCAAATTTTCGCAAGCAGTCTATTTAAGGTCGTCTGAAAGTTGACAGAACAAGGAACGGAATATGTGGAATTTAATCAACGCCCCCGAAACGGAAATCTTCGGCATCGCCATAGCGCTGATGGTTTTACTCGGCGTGTTGGAAGTCATCTCCATGCTGGCGGGCGGCATCAGCGACTGGCTGGACAACCTGCTGCCCGACAGCCTGACCGAAACCGCGCACGCCGAAGTCGGGCTGGACGCGGCGGACGCGGGCGTGTTCGTCAGGTTTCTGAGCTGGCTGTATGTCGGGCGCGTGCCGGTGTTGATGCTGATGGTGGTGTTCCTTGCCGTATACGGGCTGACGGGCTACCTGTTTCAGACGACCTTTGCCGCCGTGTTCGGAAGCTATCTGAACGGATGGCTGGCGGCGGTAGCCGTATGGTTCCTTTCGCTGCCGCTGGTGCGCCTGACGGCGGGCGGACTGTACAAAATCATGCCCAAAGACGAAACCACCGCCGTTTCGCAGGAAAGCCTGATCGGACGCATCGGCACAGTGGTGCTGGGCGAAGCGCGGGCAGGCAGCGCGGCGCAGGTGCGGGTGAAGGATGTATATGGTCAACAGCATTATGTGATGGCGGAACCGGATTCCGACGAAGTGTTGAAACAGGGCGACGCGGTGTTGCTGGTGTCGCTGGAGGGGAATACGTTTAAAGCGATTTTGAATCCGAGCGGGAGCTTGGTGGATTGAGGTCGTCTGAAACAGTCGGTTTACGATTACTGAATATAATCTTTTATTAATACGGAGTGTCGTATGCGGAATCCAATGTCAGAATTACTTGATACTGCTATTAATAGTTTTAAAAGTAATTTTTTAAATTGTAGAAAACTGTTTCAACATGATACTAACAAAAATGGATTAACTCACGCTGGAGAATTTGGTAGATATAGAGAAAATATATGTGCGGAATTTATCCAGCAGTTTTTACCTAATCATATGAAAATAAGTAATGGCTTCCTTATTAATAAAAATGGAGAGTATTCTAATCAAACTGATTTAGTAATTTATGATTTTGATAATACTCCTAAGCTGGAGAAGTCCGGAGTACGTTTTTTTTCCAACAGAGACAACCTACGCTATCGGAGAGATTAAATCGGTATTAACAATAAGCGAATTAGAGGAGGTTGTCAAAAAAAATTAGAATAACTAAAAAAATTAAGAAAGATTACTCCTGATAATTTTTATCCTATTCGACCAATAAATTTAATGAGGGAAATAGAGAGTACGCTTATAAATTGGCAAAACATCTCTTATATCTATGAGGATAATGAAAAATTATTTTTATTAAATGAGGAAATTACAGAGCTGACAGTTCAAAAAATGAACTTAGAAAATGATATAGATGAAGCAGAAAATAATAGTGATGAATTACGAGAGGAGTTGGATAGTATTATCAAGGAACTTAATGCTAAGCAAGAAGAATTTGAAAGAGGTCTTGTTTATAATTTAAAAATCTTTGAAGAAATGAATTTAGTCTCTTTTATTATTTGTGAAGAAATTAGAGGTATTGATAAACTAAATGAAGATAGGAAGATAGACAATCTTTTAGTGAACCTCCCGTTTGAAGATGAACCCTTTAATTTTAATATCATTTTAAGCATTAAAGATGGCATTATTTTTCATCGAAATAATGGCATACCGTATCCATTTCCAACTCGTAGAAACCAAAAATCGGGGACTTATCTTTTATCAGGTAATACTGATGATATTCATATTAAAACATTCTTATGGTTACTACTTGAAGCGCTCAATAAAACAGCTAGTTATGAATTTAATCCATATTCGTATTTATTTAAATCAATGATTTTAAATGATTTTTCTACTACGAATTCAAAATTTAAAATTACTGGAGTGAGAGATTAAGCGTATAACCAACCATTTTGCATGAGAATATTTAAAAATCAAACCTACGTTCCTACAAATCCAAATTTTTAACCTTTTCAGACGCCCCCAAACCCTAAAAAAACCGTCTGAAACCACGCCCCTCAAGGGTATATCGACGACAAGAAAGGAAAAACCATGAACTTAGTTTCCATCGGCATCATCGCCGGCGTCATACTCGTCGCGCTGTTCGTACTCGGCCTTATCCTCACCCGCCTGTACCGCCGCGCCAGCAAAGAAGTCTCCTTCGTCCGTACCGGCTTCGGCGGCGAAAAAGTCATCATGAACGGCGGCGCGATGGTGCTGCCCGTGCTGCACGAAATCATCCCCGTCAACATGAACACATTGCGTCTTGAAGTGCGCCGCGCGGCTCAACAGGCATTGATTACCCGCGACCGGATGCGCGTTGACGTGATGGCGGAGTTTTACGTCCGCGTCAAACCCAGCGCGGAGAGCATTGCCACCGCCGCGCAAACGCTGGGTATGAAAACCATGTCGCCCGACGAGTTGAAAGACCTCGTCGAAGGTAAATTCGTCGATGCCCTGCGCGCCGTTGCCGCCGAAATGGCGATGGAAGAGCTGCACGAGAAACGTGTTGATTTCGTTCAGAAAGTGCAGCAAGTCGTCAGCGAAGACTTGTTTAAAAACGGTCTCGAACTTGAAACCGTCTCCCTAACCGGCCTCGACCAGACCAGCTTTGAATTTTTCAACCCGCAAAACGCGTTTGACGCGGAAGGTCTGACCAAACTGACCGAAACCATCGAAGGCCGCCGCAAAAAACGCAACGAAATCGAACAAGACACCGATTTGGCGATTAAAACCAAAAACCTCGAAGCCGAGCAGCAACGCCTGAAAATCTCGCGCGAAGAAGAATACGCCAAACTCGAACAAGAACGCGAAATCGCCGTGCGCCGCGCCGAACAGGAAGCCAGCATCGCTGAGCAGGAAGCGCAGAAAAAACGCGAGGCGGAAGAAGCTAAAATCGCCGCCGAGCGCGAAGTGGATTTGAAACGAATCGCCGCCGAACGCGATATTAAAAACGAAGACATCCGCAAAGCCCAAGCCGTCGAGCAGGCGGAGGTTGAGCGCCGCAAAGCCATCGAGTTGGCAGAACAAGACCGCGCCATCGCCGTTGCCGAAAAATCGCGTGCCGAATCCGAAGCCAAAGCCGAGGCCGACAAAGCCCGCGCCGCCGCCGTTCGTGAAGAAGAGAGCGTGATTACCGTACGCGAAACCGAACGCGCCGAACGTGCCAAAGCGGTCGAACTGATTGCTGCCGAAGAAGCCGCACAAAAAGATGCGATTTCGCTCACCGTCGCCGCCGAAGCCGAGAAACAGGCCGCGCAAGACCGCGCCGAAGCCGTGCGCATCGCCGCCGAAGCCGAAGCCGAGAAACAACGCCTGCAAGCCAAAGGTGAAGCCGATGCCAAAGTCCTGCTGGCACAAGCGCAAGAGCAGCAATACAAAGTCGATGCCGAAGGTACCCGCGCCGTTAACGAAGCCGCCAACGTGTTGAGCGTCGAGCAAGTCGAAATGCAAGTGCGCCTCGCCCTCTTGAAACACCTGCCCGACATCATCCGCGAATCCGTGCGCCCGATGGAAAACATCGACGACATCAAGATTCTGCAAGTCAACGGCTTGGGCGGATTCAGCGGCGCTGCCAACGGCTCCGAAGGCGTGTCGGACGGTCAAACCACACAAGCCAGCCTCGCCGACCAAATGGTCAACAGCGCCCTGCGCTACCGCAGCCAAGCCCCGCTGGTTGACGGCCTCTTGAAAGAATTGGGCCTGAACGGCGGCGACATCAACGGTCTGACGCAAGGGCTGGATAAAGGCATCGGCAAAGAATAAGCCGCGCTGCTAAGAAGGTCTGAAAGCAAAGGTCTCTGAAACCTCGAAATAGGGTTTCAGACGACCTTTTGTCATGGAAGGAACAAATTAGCCATCAGTAAAACCTGTTCCACCTCATCAAACGCGACAAACGGGCGGAGCAGGTGCAGCGTATTCGTCAGGCGTTCGGCTTACAGAAAACCAGTTGGAAGCCGCCCTTAACCCCCTCTTCCCAACCCGGCAGAACAAGCAAACTGCGTCCGCCACGGCATGGAAGCAGCTTGCCCATACTGAACAAACGGTTTTAAAGCATAAAAACACAAAGGTCTCTGAAAACCTGTTTTCAGACGACCTTTTTATCTTTTCCGGTAAACCTAGCTTACCCTCTGCGCAATACGGCGGTATTGACGTATTTTTGGATGCCGGTGGCGATGGCATCGGCGCATTGGCGGCGGAAGGAGTCGCTGCCGAGCAGCCGCTCTTCGGTCGGGTTGGACAGGAAGGCGGTTTCAACGAGGATGGAAGGGATGTCGGGCGCGCGCAGGACGGCGAAGTTGGCTTCGTCAACACGACCTTTGTGGAGTTGGTTGAGTTTGCCCAATTCGGTCAGGACGGAATGTCCCAGTTTGCGGCTGTCGCGCATGGTGGCGGTTTGGGTCATGTCGAGAATGGCGTTATCGACGCTGCGGTTGCCGCTTTTGGCAACGCCGCCGATGGCATCGGCGTTGTTTTGGGTTTGGGCGAGGAATTTGGCGGCAGAGCTGGTCGCGCCTTTGGTGTTGAGCATATACACGCCGGTACGCGCGCGGACGGGCTGGTGAAGGCGTCGGCGTGGATAGAGACGAACACGTCGGCATTGCGTGCGCGGGCTTTGGCGACGCGCACGCCCAACGGGATGAAGATGTCTTCGTTGCGGGTCATGTAAACGGTGTAGCCTATGCTTTCAAGGCGGTTTTTGGCTTCGCGGGCGATGGAGAGGACGACGTTTTTCTCTTTCAAGCCGCTCGGACCGATGGCACCGGGGTCTTCACCGCCATGACCGGGGTCTATCATGACGACGGGGCGGCGGCCGCCGCGGTTGGAACGCGCAGGCGTGTCTTGGGCAATGTTCGTGCGCTCGGCAGGACGTTGCGTTTGCATGCGTTTCGGCGGATTGCCGTTGAGCAGCGCCATCATCGGGTCGTTGGCATCGACACCGTGCGGATAAAGGTCGATCACGAGGCGGTTTTTTAAAGCCGCCGACAGGGGCAAGCGAGAAGACTTGCGGGTGAGCGTTTTGCTTGAGGTCGATCACGACGCGCACGGTCGTCGGGGTGTTTTGTCCGGCGCGGATGCTGCGGATGTAGGGGTCGTCGGGCAGGACTTTGCCGGAAATGCCTTGTAGGACGCTGTTGATGTTGGCGTTTTGGATGTCAACGACGAGCCTGCCGGGGTTTTCCAAGGCGAAATGCTGATATTGCAGCGCGCGCGAGCTTTCGATGGTAATACGGGTATAGGCGTGCGAAGGCCAAATACGGGCGGCGACGAATTGGGCGGGCGGCGCGGCTTTGGCGAGGGCGGAGGCAATCGGCGTGAGGGTGAACAACAGTCCGGCGGCTTGGCGGACGACTTGTCTTCGTGTCAGTTTGAATTTAACCATGCTTCTAAACTTTTTTGTCCGTTGGCGGTGTGTGCGGTAGCGGTGCAGGTCCTGCCCTGCGCGGCGTGATTCAGGGATACGGTGATGTCTGCGGGCGGAGTGAACGCGCCGCCCTGTTGCGGCCATTCGATGATGCAGACGCTGTCAGGGGAGAACAGGTCGTCCAGACCCGCATCTTCCCATTCTTCGGGCGAGGCAAAGCGGTAGAGGTCGAAATGATGGAGCGTGAACGCTTCCAGCGGGTAGGACTCGACGATGGCGTAGGTCGGGCTTTTGACCGCGCCGGTGTGTCCGAGTCCGCGCAGGATGCCACGCGTGAACGTGGTTTTTCCCGCGCCTAAATCGCCTTGCAGATGGATGACCAATGGCGCGCGCAGCGATTTTGCCCAACTCCCGCCCAGCTTGAGTGTGGACTCTTCGTCGGGAAGCTGGCGGGAAAGGGATGCGCCGTCGCTCATGAAATCAGCCTTATCGTGTTCTAAAAACCTTAATTATGCTGTATTTACGGGCATTTGCAAACATAAGGGAGGATAAAGTTAGATAAAGATGTTCAATCGGCATCTTTGCCGTTTGCCGTCCAAACGCCGCAGAGGTCGTCTGAAAACGCCGTTTCCACACAACCCAAACCCTTTCAGACGACCTCCGTCCCTGTTAAGCCTTGCGCCGAACGTGTACAATCCGCCCCATCATACCTAATCCGTACAAACCGCATCATGACTACCAGCAAACAACGCCCCATCGGCGTTTTCGATTCCGGCGTCGGCGGCCTGACCAACGTCCGCGCCCTGATGGAACGCCTGCCGATGGAAAACATCATCTACTTCGGCGACACCGCCCGCGTTCCCTACGGCACCAAATCCCGCGCCACCATCGAAACCTTCGCCATGCAGATTGTCGATTTCCTGCTGGAAAACGATGTTAAGGCACTGGTCATCGCGTGCAACACCATCGCCGCCGTTGCCGG
>CAKMQH010000017.1 GCA_927911515.1 uncultured Neisseria sp. | reverse complement strand
GAGGCTGAGACATGACAGCGTCTAAGGAACTTCATGAAGCCTTTTTCTGAGAACAAGCTGAGGAAAACACTTAAAGGGGAGTTATATACTGCCGTAATAGGTTCGGTGACACAACCTGAATATGTAATTACCTTGCGAGAGGAAGTAGGTTTTTTTTCGGTACATTTTTTCGATAAATTTGGAAGGGATTATTTAACCCATCAATTTCAAAAATATTCCAATTCGAATTATTATTTTCTTTCTACGGCTGTATGGAGAGATTATATAACTTTGGAATCTCATGACTTAGCAGAAGGATATACTTATTTCTTCAATGAAAATACGGATGATTGCTATGTTTTGAAACAAGATTTTATTAATAATGAGCGATATGAAAAAACAGAATTATATCCCCAAAAAGATAAGGTAATTCTATTTCCAAAGTTTGGCGAATATGATTTGGTGCTGAATCCGGATATTATTTGATTGAGTTTTAAGGCTCCTTAATTTGTACCTGCAACCCGCCCCCATCCTAACCTTCCCCCGCCGGACAGGGGAAGGGATAAGTTACCGTTGCAGCAATCCGTAGCGTGGGCTTCGCCCACGAGATAAATAACAGACACGGTTTCCCGATTCGGGTTGTCAGACGGTGGATTTCGCGGGCAAAGCCCATGCTACAAACTTGAGTTATCCCCAAGCCTGCTTTGACTCAATAAAAAGGTCTCTGAAAACCTCAAAATTCGGTTTTCAGACGACCTTTCGCTCTTTTCAAAGCAGATTCAAAGCAGAAAATCCATCCCAACGCCGTCAGGCATTATTCGTAAACTTTCAACAACTCCACTTCAAACACCAACGTCGCATTCGGCGGGATCACGCCACCCGCGCCGCGTGCGCCGTAGCCCATTTCGGCGGGAATGGTCAGCTTGCGTTTGCCGCCTTCCTTCATGCCGCCGAAACCTTCGTCCCAGCCTTGAATGACCTGACCCACGCCCAGCGTAATCGTCAGCGGCTGACGGCGGTCGAGGCTGGAGTCGAATTTGGTACCGTCTTCCAGCCAACCGGTGTAATGCACGGTAATTTCCTTGCCTTTCACGGCCTCTTTGCCGTGGCCTTCCTGCAAATCTTCAATAATCAAACCGCTCATGTTTTATCCTTTCATAGCGTTTTCAATCAGTTAACAATATCGACTCTTCGATATTCCGCGCTGAAGGGTATCATAGCTGCCGTTTCCGATAAAGCAAAAGGTCGTCTGAAAACGAGTGGATACGTTTCAGACGACCTTTCAACTTATCGTCAACCGCTTCGCAATCAATTTGAGCCGTTTTGCAACGAGCGGGCATAGGTGTCGTTGTAGCCGATGTCGGTGATTTCGCGCACGCCTGTGGCAGGTGCAGTAAATTTCACGCGGTCATCATCTTTACGCATATCATGCGCGTCGTGATATTCGACTTTGGCTAAACCCGGAATGGGGCCGGAGTCGTTGGCATGATTCCATTCGGGAATGCGGCTGTCGGCGAAAGATGCGGCGGCGGCAACGGCGATGAGGGAGGCGAAGAGTGCTTTTTTCATGATACTTTCCTTATGATGTTGAATATAAAAGATGAACTGCATAGGAGTTCAAGCGATGGAAAGCATTTTATTGATTTCGTTTGGATTAATAAATATACATTTTGTTGAAAGAATATTTATCAATAAGAAACAATATGCCATAACCCGTTTTCAGACGACCTTTGGTAAAACTTATCCACAATGGTGCAGCGGCGTAGCCCATTCCTGTTTCACGGTTTTACTTTTTTCGTAACGTCGCCATGCTTTTTCGTGGAAATAGAAAACGACGGTGTTGGCAAGCGGCTCGACCAGCGCGACTGCGCTTGAGATGCCGATGCTGCCGGTCAAAATATAGGCAACGCCGAACGCGGTGGCGAAATGTAAAATGGCAAAGGTCATGGTTTTAATCATGATGGTTTCCTGATATGGTGATGTCTGTATGATTCGGATAATAACCATTCTCAACTACGCCGTATCTTTTGAATATTTTATTCAAAATTAGTTTATTTAAATCATTATTTTATTTTTGATAGGTGAAATATGAATCCACTGTGCATTGCCGTTCTCGACCGCGACACGCTTGCCGACCGTCCGTTTGACTTTGATTTTCCGCATACTTTAAGCAGCTACGGTTCGACTGAGGCGCATCAGACCGCCGAGCGCATACAGGGCGCGGACATCATCATTACCAACAAAGTCGTGATTTCCGCCGAACACATCGCCGCCAACCCGCAGCTCAAACTGATTGCGCTAGCCGCGACGGGCGTCAACAATGTTGACCTTGCTGCCGCCAAGCAAGCGGGCGTGAGCGTGTGCAACATCCGCGCTTACGGCAATGAATCCGTGGCGGAACACGCGTTTATGATGATGATTACCCTGATGCGCAACCTGCCTGCCTATCAGCGAGACGTTGCAGCAGGCTTGTGGGAAAACTCGCCGTTTTTCTGCCACCTCGGCGCACCGATGCGCGATTTAAACGGTAAAACACTGGCGATTTTCGGTCGCGGCAACATCGGACAGACGCTGGCAACTTATGCACAGGCGTTCAAAATGAAGGTCGTGTTTGTCGAACACAAACACGCCGAAACCGTCCGCGACGGCTACGTTTCCTTTGACGAAGCCGTCCGCACTGCCGACGCGCTGTCGCTGCATTGCCCGCTCACGCCGGAAACGGCAAACATGATAGGCGAAGCCGAGTTGCAACAGATGAAGCCCGGCGCCATCCTCATCAACTGCGGGCGCGGCGGCTTGGTTGATGAAGCCGCTTTGGTTGCGGCGTTGAAATACGGCCAAATCGGCGGGGCAGGTTTTGACGTGTTAACACAAGAGCCGCCGCGCGACGGCAACCCTCTGCTGAAAGCTCGACTGCCCAACCTCATTGTCACGCCACACATTGCATGGGCAAGCCAAGAGGCCGCCAACCGTCTGTTTGACATCCTTGTGGACAACATCAACCGCTTCGTCGCAGGCAATCCGCAGAATCTGGTTTGATGCCGACAGCCCCTAGTCCTGTTGATATAGTGGATTAAATTTAAATCAGGACAAGGCGACGAAGCCGCAGACAGTACAGATAGTACGGCAAGGCGAGGCAACGCCGTACTGGTTTAAAGTTAATCCACTATAATGCTGATTTTGCAAGGGCGGAAGACGCAG
>CAKMQH010000016.1 GCA_927911515.1 uncultured Neisseria sp. | reverse complement strand
GATGACGGCGGCGGACGTAATGTCGCCGCGCCTGCCCAAATCTCGCTCAGGGCTTGTTCGATCATGGGGGCGCAACAGGGTGTCGGGCGGGGGGAAGAGGGTGTTTTCAGACGACATGGGGTTTCCTTTGTTGAAAAATATTGGTGTTGCGGCGAGGGCAAAACTTCGTTTGAGGTCGTCTGAAAACGGGCTAACGGCTGCCCAGCGGCAGTCCGATGTCCGAAATCAGCCTGTCGGGCAGGACGTCGTCGCGGAAGCGGTAAAGCTGCGCGGGACGGCCTTTGCTGCCCGATACGCCGGTATCCGACGGCTCGATGAGGTTTTGCTGCTGAATCTGGCGGCGGAAGTTTTGCTTGTGCAGCAATCTGCCGCTGATGGCTTCGACGCTGTTTTGCAGTTGCAGCAGCGTGAATTCGGGCGGCATCAGTTCGAAAATCACGGGGCGGTATTTGATTTTGGCGCGCAGGCGGGACAGAGCGGTTGCCAGCACGCGGCGGTGGTCGTGGCGCATGGGCTGTCCCGTGAGCGCGAAGTCGAAGTTTGCCTGCGGCTCGGCGGCTTCCGCTATCAAGCCGCTTTCATACAACATTTCATAGCGTTGCAAAACGTATTCTTCCGACCAGTTTTCCGGTTCGACCCCCCAGCACAAATGAATGCGCTTGAGCCGCTTTTGGCGCACTTCCTCCGTGTCCGCCGAGTTTGCCCAAATGCGCAGGCGGCTGACAATGGCGTCGCGCTGCCCGCCGTCGGTACGCAAATCTTCCCACGGGAAATAACCGTAGCAGTCCTGCCATTTCGCGTCAGGATGCAGGATGCTGTCGGCTGCCTCGCGCACCAGCCCCAAATAGCTGACGTACAAGACGGGCATGCCGTGTTCGTTGCGGCGGTGGGTATCGACAAAGGTGTAAAGCTGTTCCACATAGCCCATAGGCTGCGAAGTCTGCTTGGCGACCCACAGCTTTACGCCCGCCTGCAGGGAATTGCGCAGAGGGGAGAGCGGGCCGTTGGGCAGGAGCGTGCCTTGGGCGACGGTCAACACCCGCAGGCCGCCGTCGGTAACGGCAATCAATACGGGAACCAGTTCGACGATGCTTTGCGGCGGGGCTTCGGCTTCGGGGTAGGCGTCCATGCTTGGCTTTCTGCGGGTGGGAAAGGCTTTATTGTAAACCAAAGCGGTTTGTCGGAACGAAGCGGGTCGGTTTTGCGGTATCTCAAACTTGTTTTCAGACGACCTTGCATATTATACTCAAGTTGAGCATAATATAAAACAGTTTGAAAAACAGACGGCAAACCTTCATGCCGCCTCAAAAACCAGCTACAAGGAAACATCATGCAAACCGCCGCCCGCCGCTCGTTCGATTACGATATGCCACTCATCCAGAGGCCGACTTCCGCCTGCCAAATCCGTCAGGCGTGGGCGAAGGTTGCCGACACGCCCGACCGCGAGACGGCAGGTCGTCTGAAAGACGAAATCAAGACTTTGCTGAAGGAGAAAAAACGCGGTCTTGGTGGCGCATTATTACGTCGATCCGCTGATTCAGGATTTGGCTTTGGAAACGGGCGGATGCGTGGGCGATTCGCTGGAGATGGCGCGCTTCGGCGCGGAACACGAAGCCGGTACACTGGTGGTGGCGGGCGTACGCTTCATGGGCGAGAGCGCGAAAATCCTCTGCCCTGAGAAAACGGTGCTGATGCCTGATTTGGAAGCGGAATGTTCTTTGGATTTGGGGTGTCCGGAAGAAGCGTTTTCAGCTTTTTGCGACCAACACCCCGACCGTACGGTGGTGGTATACGCCAACACTTCCGCCGCCGTGAAAGCACGTGCCGACTGGGTGGTAACGTCTTCGGTGGCGTTGGAAATCGTGTCGTATCTGAAATCCCGCGGCGAGAAACTGATTTGGGGGCCCGACCGCCACCTCGGCGACTATATCCGCCGCGAAACGGGCGCGGATATGCTGTTGTGGCAGGGTTCGTGCATCGTCCATAACGAATTCAAAGGGCAGGAACTGGCGGCGTTGAAGGCGGAGCATCCCGACGCGGTGGTGCTGGTTCATCCCGAATCGCCGCAAAGCGTCATCGAACTGGGCGACGTGGTCGGTTCGACCAGCAAACTGCTCAAAGCCGCCGTATCGCGCCCTGAAAAGAAATTCATCGTGGCGACCGATTTGGGCATCCTGCACGAAATGCAAAAGCAGGCGCCCGACAAAGAATTTATCGCCGCGCCGACGGCGGGCAACGGCGGAAGCTGCAAAAGCTGCGCGTTCTGCCCGTGGATGGCGATGAATTCGCTGGGCGGCATCAAATACGCCCTGACAAGCGGACGTAACGAAATCCTGTTGGACAGGAAGCTGGGCGAAGCCGCCAAACTGCCTTTGCAGCGTATGCTCGACTTCGCGGCAGGACTCAAGCGCGGGGATGTGTTCAACGGCATGGGACCCGCTGATTTGCCGTCAATATTGCCGTTTCAGACGACCTCTCAAACAAGGACAACACCATGCAAACCGATTGCAACGTATTGATTGCCGGAAACGGGCTGGCGGCATTGACGCTCGCCCTGTCGCTGCCTGAGTCGTTCCGCATCGTCATTTTGTGCAAAAACCGGCTGGACGACACCGCAAGCCGTCATGCGCAAGGCGGGATTGCGGCGGCGTGGTCAGGAGAGGACGACATCGAAAAACACGTTGCCGATACCTTAGAAGCGGGCGCGGGTTTGTGCGACGAAGCCGCCGTCCGCGCCATCCTGTCGCAGGGCAAACTGGCAATCGAATGGCTGCTGGCGCAGGGCGTGGCGTTCGACCGGAATCATAACGACCTGCACCTGACGCGCGAAGGCGGGCATACCTGCCGCCGAATCGCCCACGTCGCCGACTACACGGGCGAAGCCGTCATGCAGAGCCTGATTGCCCAAATACGCCGCCGCCCGAACATCCGCGTTTGCGAGCGGCAGATGGCGTTGGACGTTCAAACCGAATCAGGCGCAGCGTGCGGACTGACCGTCCTCGACTGCCGAACGCAAGAAACCTACCGCATCCGCGCCCGCCATACCGTACTCGCGGGCGGCGGCTTGGGACAGATTTACGCCGCCACCACCACGCCGCCCGAATGCACGGGCGACGCCATCGCCATGGCGATACGTGCAGGCTGCGCAGTCGAAAACCTCGAATTTATCCAATTCCACCCCACAGGCTTGGCAAGGTCGTCTGAAAACGGCCGCACCTTCCTGATTTCCGAAGCCGTGCGCGGCGAAGGCGGCATCCTGACCAATCAAGCGGGCGAACGGTTTATGCCGCATTACGACCGCCGCGCCGAACTCGCGCCGCGCGACATCGTTGCCCGCGCCATCGCTGCCGAAATCGCCAAACAAACGCAAGACTTCGTCTCACTCGACATCAGCCGCCAACCCGCAGCGTTCGTCCGTCAGCATTTCCCGTCCATCCATCGGCACTGCCTGTCCCAATGCGGCTTGGACATCACGCGCCAAGCCATCCCCGTCCGCCCCGTGCAACACTACACCTGCGGCGGCATCCAAACCGACCCCAGCGGCAGAACCTCCCTGCCGCAGCTCTACGCCTTAGGCGAAACCGCCTGCACAGGGCTGCACGGAGCCAACCGCCTCGCCAGCAACTCCCTACTCGAATGCGTCGTTACCGCCAGGCTTGCCGCCCAAACCATCGCGGATGGACAAGCATTCCAAGCTGTACCGTCCCAAAGATCGTCTGAAAGCCCCTCTGTTGAAGCAGGTATCTTTTCAGACGACCTCCAAAACACATTCAGCCGCCCCGTCCTGCAAGCGTTCAACCAACGCCATCTCGGCATCCTCCGCAACGATACCGGCCTACGCCGCGCCATCGCCCAACTGCGGCTTTGGAAGCAAAACCAAGCCGAACCGCACACCGCGTCCGAATACGAAAACCGCAACCTGCTCGAATGCAGCCTCGCCGTCGCCCAAGCCGCATACGCAAGGCGGCAAAACATCGGCGCGCATTTCAATACCGATTTGGCAGAGCGTGTCGATTGGAAAAAACAGGCGGCAAGCTGAAGGGTAGGGCTGCGCGGGGGGATATTCCTGTGAAGAATGAAGAAAGGTCGTCTGAAAGGGGATTTCAGACGACCTTTTGGCTGATTTGAAGCGTTATACACCGTTTAGATGGACAGGCAGCTTCTAATGCTTAACTGCCCCACATTTTCAATACACGTTGCGCGGCAGTTTGCCCGTTGGGAAGAGCCGTCGTTTGCAGGTCGTACAATTTGTCGCGTGCGGCTTGATAGTTGTGTTTGCCGATAAGTTCTATAGCGCGTTCCTGCACATACATATCCTCATCATCGAGATAGGGCAGCAGCCATTGCGTAATTTCATTTTTAGCGATGAGATTAAACCAAGCGAAATGTAGACATTGGCGGATTTCGTCATCGTCGCTTTGTTCTGCTGCCTGCTGAAGCTGTTGCATGGCGGCTTGGCGTGTGGTGGTATCCAGCGGCGGTATAGAATTGGGAAATTGGTAGGCGCAGTCATCATGCAGCAGTTCGTAGCCGTCTTGCGCTTCAGGATGTGCTGCAATGGCAGCAAGGAAATCAGGGATGGTAGCGAAGCTGGGTACCAAATCGGGATCATCATGTTGGAAGTGTCCGACCATACCAAGTAGCGGCTCGGTAAGGTAGACAAACCATTCGTTGCTTTCCTCGTCCTGTAAAATGGGTGCAACCGGCAACGCCTGCCAACATTCGTCAAAATAATCTTTGCTGTTTTGCCAATCCGTATCGTCATGGTGAAAGCAAAAACCATCTCTGGGGGTAAAGTGCTGCAAGGCGGTAATGTGTCCAGCGGGGATTTGGCGCTGTTGCAGACAGGAAATTAGCGCGGCTGGGGGATGTTGGGACATGGGATGCTCCTTTTATGTTTTAATTTTGGGTTTGTTTTGGGGTCGTCTGAAAAGGTTTCAGACGACCTTTTTCATTAAACCCTTACCAACTCCATCATCCTCTCAAATGAATACAATGCTGATTTTCTTCCACTTGCTTCTTCTTTTAATGTCAAGATACCTTTTCCCAACAATGCTTTGGTGAAACGGTTTGCAGTTGCGGGTGGGGTGTTGGTCAGTTCTGATAATCGGCTGTTTCGGAAAACGGGATAAGTAAAAACAAAATCTAACACGGCAAGCGAATATTTGGAGGAAAGTGTTTGGGTAAAAATGAACTTCATTTCTTCATAAAGTGCATGAATGCTTTGGGCAATTTCAAGGTTATGCACTGCTTGCCAATTTGAGAAACTTGGCGCATCAATTCTGTGTGGCGTTCTTTGTGTTCCTCAAAATATTCGCTGATATAAAAAAGTATTGTCGCTCATTTGTGATAGACAAACAATTTTGTCAATCAAATTCAATAAAAAATGATTCACAAGGATTTTTGGTATTCATTTGTGAATAACAAACAAATTTATGAATCAAAATAAGCAAAAAATGATTAACAAACCTTTTAGTCATTCCATCTATTTCCTCTCTAAATATCATCCGTGCAAGCAACAATCGGTGCAATCGGTTAAAATGGGTCGTCTGAAATTTGTTTGACCGAATTGAGAATACTATGTCCCAACAATACGTCTATTCTATGCTGCGCGTGAGCAAGGTTGTGCCGCCGCAGAAAACCATCATTAAAGATATTTCCCTTTCTTTCTTCCCCGGCGCGAAAATCGGTTTGCTCGGTTTGAACGGCGCGGGCAAGTCCACCGTGCTGCGGATTATGGCTGGTGTGGATAAGGAATTTGAGGGCGAAGCCGTGCCGATGGGCGGCATCAAAATCGGCTATCTGCCGCAAGAGCCGGAGCTTGATCCTGAAAAAACCGTGCGTGAGGAAGTGGAAAGTGGTTTGGGCGAAGTGGCCGCCGCGCAGAAACGTTTGGAAGAAGTGTATGCCGAGTACGCCAATCCTGATGCGGATTTTGACGCGCTGGCGGAAGAGCAAGGCCGCTTGGAAGCGATTATCGCGGCAGGTTCGTCCACGGGCGGCGGTGCGGAACATGAATTGGAAATCGCCGCCGATGCGCTTCGCCTGCCGGAATGGGATGCCAAAATCGGCAATTTGTCCGGCGGTGAAAAACGCCGCGTTGCCTTGTGCAAACTCTTGTTGAGCAAACCCGATATGCTGCTGTTGGACGAGCCGACCAACCACTTGGACGCGGAATCGGTCGAATGGCTGGAGCAATTCTTAGTGCGCTTCCCCGGCACAGTTGTTGCAGTAACGCACGATCGCTACTTCTTGGACAACGCCGCCGAATGGATTTTGGAACTCGATCGCGGACACGGTATTCCGTGGAAAGGCAATTACTCGTCTTGGCTGGAGCAGAAAGAAAAACGCTTGGAAAACGAGGCGAAATCCGAAGCTGCGCGCGTGAAGGCGATGAAGCAGGAGTTGGAATGGGTGCGCCAAAATGCCAAAGGCCGCCAAGCCAAGTCCAAAGCGCGTTTGGCTCGTTTTGAAGAAATGAGCAACTACGAATACCAAAAACGCAATGAAACGCAGGAAATCTTCATTCCCGTCGCCGAGCGTTTGGGTAACGAAGTGATTGAAATTTGTGAATGTTTCCAAATCGTTCGGCGATAAAAGTGCTGATTGACGATTTAAGCTTCAAAGTGCCTGCGGGCGCGATGTCGGCATCATCGGTCCGAACGGCGCGGGCAAATCGACGCTGTTTAAAATGATTCGGGCAAAGAGCAGCCCGATTCCGGCGAAGTGAAAATCGGGCAAACCGTGAAAATGAGCCTGATTGACCAAAGTCGTGAAGGTTTGCAAAACGACAAAACCGTATTCGACAACATTGCCGAAGGCCGCGACATTTTTGCAGGTCGGTCAGTTTGAGATTCCTGCCCGCCAATATTTGGGACGCTTCAATTTCAAAGGCAGCGACCAAAGCAAAATCGCCGGCAATCTTTCAGGAGGCGAACGCGGACGTTTGCACTTGGCGAAAACTTTGTTGAGCGGCGGCAACGTCTTGCTGCTGGACGAACCGTCCAACGACCTCGACGTGGAAACCCTGCGCGCGCTGGAAGACGCATTGCTGGAATTTGCCGGCAGCGTGATGGTGATTCTCACGACCGCTGGTTCCTCGACCGCATCGCTACGCATATTCTGGCTTGCGAAGGCGATTCGAAATGGGTGTTCTTCGACGGCAACTATCAGGAATACGAAGCCGATAAGAAACGCCGACTCGGT
>CAKMQH010000015.1 GCA_927911515.1 uncultured Neisseria sp. | reverse complement strand
TAAACCAGTACGGCGTTGCGTTGCCTCGCCTTGCCGTACTGGTTTAAATTTAATCCACTATAAACCACTGACAAACCCTTATCCGCACAAAGCTTCTTGAGAAACCATGAAACCCGCCAAAACCTCCCTGCTGTTTGCCCTTCTGCTCGGACTGCTGCCGGCAGCATACGCCGAAGACTATGACGACGAAGCCTATCAAAAGCTAATCACACAATGCACCCACAGCCAGCTCGACAGTTGCGTCACTCTCGGCATTTGGACCCGCGACTATCTGGAAAGTCCCACCGATGCCTACCTGCCGCTGAAGAAAGCCTGCGACGGCAAAAACATGAAGGGCTGCAACGTATTGGCAAACCTCTATTTAGACCCATACAGCGGGCTGGGCATGGACTACCCCAAAGCCCTCGAACTCTACCGCAAAGCCTGCAAAGGCGGCTATGACAACGCCTGCCGCAACGCCAAAGAAACCGAGCAGGAAATGCGCAGTCAAACGGCAGAAGACAGCGCGGCCAAACGCCAAGAACGGCTGGAGGCACTGCAACGTTCCTGCATGGGCGAAAACGATGCCGCCTGCAGAGCCTTGCAACGCGAATTGCAACACTGATACCGAAGCCTTTGTCCGTCTGAAACGGCTTTCAGACGACCTATGCTACAATTTGACGCATCCGAACCGAATCACATCACAGGAAACCTCATGGAAGCCACCGTCTATCTCGAAGACAACGAATACATCGCCTTATGCGACCTCTTGAAGCTCGCCGGACTTGCCGAAAGCGGCGGACAGGCGAAAGCGTTTATCGCCGAAGGACTGGTGTTGCGCAACGGCGAAACCGAAACCCGCAAAACCGCCAAAATACGCGGTGGCGAAGTCATCGAGTTTGACGGCGCACGCTTGGAAATCGCCGATGGATACGACCCTGAAGAATAAAGCCGAAGCCCTCTTGGGCGAGCCGCTTCTAGACGAACCCGTCCGCCCAGAATCGTGGGAATGCTGCGGCAGCGACTGCGGCGATGCCTGCATCCAGACGATTTATTGGACGGATAAAGCCCGCTACGACGCGCAACAGCGGAAATTGAAAGAAGCGGGTTGGTCGGAAGACGAAGAGAACGGAAAGGTCGTCTGAAAACGGTTCGGCTGGATGGGAACCGCGTTTTTCAGACGACCTTTTATAGTAGATTAAAATTGAAAACGTTCATATCGTCATTCCCGCGCAGGCGGGAATCCAGAAGTTTGAAATAGCGGTTAACCTTAAACATTTCTGACAAATCAAAGTCTGGATTCCCGCCTGCGCGGGAATGACGGCATAGGTACTTTTTCTCTGAATTTACCATACACCCGTTTTTAAAATTACCCCCGTCGCCACACCGCCCGACAATATTGCCCCCACACACTGCTCACCACACACATAACGCCCCATGATAGACCTGCACTGCCATTCCACCGTTTCCGACGGTATGCTCTCCCCCGGCGAAGTCGTGCGCCTCGCGCATCAAAACGGCTGCACGCTGCTGTCGTTGACCGACCACGACCACACCGGCGGCATCGCCGAAGCGCGCGCCGAAGCCGACAAACTCGGGCTGCGTTTCGTCAACGGCGTGGAAATCTCCGTCACTTGGCGCGGACGCACCATACACGTCGTCGGTTTGGATTTCGACGAGCAGGACGAAAACCTGCAAAACCTGTTGGCACAAGTACGGCAAGGCCGTCTGAAACGTCTTGAAGCCATCGCCGCCAAGCTCGAAAAGAAAGGCATCGGCGGCGCATACGACGGCGCGCTCGCGCTGGCGGCAAACAAAGAAATGGTCAGCCGCACCCACATCGCCGAGTTCCTCATCCAAACGGGACACGTCAAAAACAAGCAGCAGGCGTTCACCAAATACTTGGGCGACGGCAAACCCTGCGCCGTCCGCCACGAATGGGCGACGCTGGCAGATTGCGTATCCGCCGTCAACGGCGCGGGCGGCATGACGGTCATCGCCCACCCCATGCGCTACGATTTGTCCGCCACCGCCAAGCGCAATCTGTTTGAAGAATTTAAAAACCTCGGCGGCGTAGGCATCGAAGTCCACAGCGGCAACTGCTGCAAAAACGACCGCCTCAACTACGCGCTGCTGGCAGAACGCTTCGGCATGCTCGCCAGCGCGGGCAGCGACTTCCACCGCTTAAACGACTTCAGCGGCGGCATCCTCGGCGCGTGTCCCGAACTGCCGGAAAACTGCAAACCGGTTTGGGAACATTTCAAAAGGGTTTGAACCGACAAGCTTCGACAAAATATCCGGCAATTGCGTTCAAATCATGTTGCTTGGCGCTGAGACGGCAACGTCCTACGTTCCAAACTCATCCGACCCAACATCTTATAGTGGATTAACTTTACACCAGTACGGCGTTGCCTCGCCTTAGCTCAAAGAGAACGATTCTCTAAGGTGCTGAAGCACCAAGTGAATCGGTTCCGTACTATCTGTACTGTCTGCGGCTTTCGTCGTCCTTGTCCTGATTTAAATTTAATCCACTATATTGAGGTACGAATCAGGCTTCGGGACGCAGCCACATCCAGACGGCGACGCAGCCGCAGCCGAATGTGGACGCAGCGCCTATCCACCATTGTCCGGGGAAGCGCCAAAACATGAAGATGCAGGATAGGCCCATCATACTGATGGCGAAGATTTTAGCTTTGCGCGGGATGGCACCGTTGTTTTCCCAGTTTTGTACCATGTGGCCGAAATAGCGGTGTTGGTGCAGCCAGCGGTGGAAGCGAGGCGAGGCTTTCGCCCAGCAGGCGGCGGCGAGCAGGACAAAAGGCGTGGTTGGCAGCAATGGTAGGAAAATGCCGATGATACCTAAAAGTAAGGAAACTGCGCCGCAAAAGATGAGTAAGTAGCGAATCATATTGTTGTTTTGTTGTAGGTTTTATTCGAATGCTTTGGTTTTGCCGTGATCAAATGGGCAGCGGGGAATATCGAGTTTGTCCCAGCCTTCATGTCCCATTTTTTCGAGCAGGGCGATATTTGTCGCTCGAAAATGGCGGAGGCATCGGGAAAGGCTTGTGCGGCTTTGGCGA
>CAKMQH010000014.1 GCA_927911515.1 uncultured Neisseria sp. | reverse complement strand
GTCAGGATAGGTGCTGCAAACTGTTAAAACAGTTTGCCGTTAACGGGATTTGCGCTCGACGAGGTTGCCTTTTTTGCATTGCGGGCATTGGACGCCGGTGTCTTTCGGTTTTCCAGCGGCTCGACGTGTTTGCATTTAGGGTAGTTGGCGCAGCCGATGAATTTGCTGCCGGTGCGGCTGTATTTGTACAACAACCGTCCGCCACATTTGGGGCATTCGCGCCCATCAAGTTCGGCTTGTTCTGCTTCGGCTTTGGCGATGCGCTCGGCGGCTTCTTCGGCGGTTTCGTTGACGTTGCGCGTGTAGCTGCACTCGGGATAGCCGGCGCAGGCGACGAAGCGGCCCATTTTGCCGAACTTGATTTGCAGTTTGTGTTCGCCGCATTTCGGACAGGTTTCGTCGAGTTCCTGCGTGGTGAATTTGGCGCGTTCGATGCCTTCTTTTTCTTCCACTTGCTTGATGAACGGTTTCCAGAATTTGTCCATCACAGGAATCCAGCGGCGTTTGCCGTCGGCGATTTCGTCGAGCTGGTCTTCGAGTTTGGCGGTGAAGTGATAGTCGACGTATTGGGCGAAGTGTTCGGTCAGGAATTTGTTGACGATGTCGCCTGTATCGGTGGGCATGAAGCGTTTTTGCTCAAGGGTAACGTATTCGCGGTCTTTGAGCGTAGAGATGATGCTGGCGTAGGTCGAGGGGCGGCCGATGCCGTATTCTTCGAGGGCTTTAACCAGCGTGGCTTCGTTGTAGCGCGGCGGCGGGGTGGTAAAGTGTTGCTCGCCGTAGAGTTTGTCCACGGGCAATTTGTCGCCTTCGCTCATTTCGGGCAGTTTTTTGCTGTCTTCGCCTTCTTCATCGTCGCTGCTTTCTTCGTAAACGCTGAGGAAGCCTGCGAAGGTTTGCACTTGTCCGGTTACGCGGAATACGCCTTTGCCGACGGTAATATCGACGGTGGTTTGGTCGAATTTGGCGGGCGTCATCTGACAGGCGACGGTACGCTGCCAAATCATTTGATAGAGTTTGAACTGGTCTGCACTCAGGAAGGGTTTGACGCTTTCGGGCGTGCGGTACACGGAAGTCGGACGGATGGCTTCGTGCGCTTCTTGGGCGTTTTTGGATTTTGGTTTTGTATTGTTTGGCGGCACTCGGCAGATATTCTTTGCCGATTTTGTTTTCGATGTAATGGCGGATTTCGGTTAACGCTTCGTCAGCCAAGTTCACGCTGTCGGTACGCATATAGGTAATCAGACCGATGGCGCCCTGCCCCACGTCTATACCTTCGTAAAGCTGCTGGGCGGTACGCATGGTGCGGTCGGTGGTGAAGCCGAGTTTGCGCACGGCATCCTGCTGCATGGTGGATGTGGTGAACGGCGCGGCGGGATTGCGGTTGCGCTTTTTCTTTTCGATGGCGGTAACGACGGCCTCTTTGCCTTCAAGTTCTTTCAACACGTCGGCTTGCGCGGCTTCGTTTGGCAGGTCGAATTGTTCGAGTTTCGCCCCGTTGTATTGGGCGAGTTTGGCGGTGAACTTGCTGCGGCCTTTGTGGCTGTCGAGATGCACCGTCCAATATTCCTGCGCTTCAAACGCGCGGATTTCGTTTTCGCGTTCGCAAATCAAACGCAAGGCGGGACTTTGCACACGGCCTGCGCTCAAGCCGCGGCGGATTTTTTTCCACAACAATGGCGAGAGGTTGAAACCGACCAGATAGTCCAAAGCGCGGCGGGCTTGTTGCGCATCGACCAAATCCATTTCGATTTCGCGCGGATTGGCGACGGCATCGAGCACGGCATTTTTGGTGATTTCGTGGAACACGACACGCTGTGGCTTGATGTTTTTCAGGCCGCGTTTGGATTTGAGGATTTCAAAAAGGTGCCAGGAAATCGCTTCGCCTTCCCTATCCGGGTCGGTTGCGAGGTAGATGTTTTCGGCTTCTTTAGCTCCGGCAACAATCGCATCGACGTGTTTGGCGTTGCGTTTGATCAGCTCGTATTTCATGGCGAAGTCGTGTTCGGGATCGACGGCACCGTTTTTGGGGACGAGGTCGCGGACGTGGCCGTAGGAGGCCAAAATTTCGAAATCGCCGCCAAGGTATTTTTTCAGGGTTTTGGCTTTGGACGGTGATTCGACGATTAAGAGGTTTTTCGCCATTGTTTGTTCTCTTTTAATGTATTGGATGATGCGTTTCAGACGACCTTTCTGAACAAGCTGCGTCAAAAGGTCGTCTGAAAAGGTTTAATGCATGGTCGCTTTGCCGTTGAGCGCGCCCATCAGGTCGTCGCCGATTAAGACGGGCAATTCGCTTTTGTGCGCCCACAATAAGAGCAACACCAGCACTTTCGCCGTATCGAGTGTGATTTCTTCGGGCGGGATGTGCATCAGGGCGTGGATGACGATTTCGCGCTGCTCGTAAGTGATGGCGCGTTCGGCAACCAGATACTGCATCAGCCCCATGACTTCCTGCGGCAGGTTTTCCACTTCCTCGTTGCAATACACGCGCAGGGCATGGCTGTCGAACGGCGCAGCGGAGAATTCGGACGTGTTGAACAACACTTCCATCATCATCAGCGTATTGCCGATTTCCGTAACGTCAAAACCCGCATCTTCCAACAGGCGGCCCAAATCCTCCGGCGGCGGGCAGTTGTCGAAATCTTGGAAGTGTTCGATGAGATAGGCGATGACTTCTGTCATGCTGGTTCCTTAATGAATGAATCAATTATGCTTTTATGCGCTGATAGCGTCCGCCCGGCAAGGCGGCGACGATGCCGTCGAGTTCGTATTCCAGCAGTCGGGCGTAAACGTCTGCCGCCGCCCATGCGGTTTGCTGCGCCAATATATCGGGATGAACGGGGTCGTAACCCATGGCGTTCAGCAGTTCGTCTTCCGCTGTCGGCGCGGCAGCCGTATGGGCTTGCGCCGGCTGTTTCCGAATATCAAGGTCGTCTGAAAACGGCAAAACAGATTCAGACGACGTCTCTCTGACGGCAGTGCGTTTTTCCGTTTTTTTGTTTTTCTTATTTATAGAATATGATGGAACTGCCGCATTTTGCAATAGCCCCGGACATTCGTGAAGGATGTCGTCCAAACATTCCACCAATTTCGCGCCGTCTTTGATCAGCTTATGACAGCCTTTGCTGTGCGGATTGTCTATCGAACCGGGCACCGCCATCACCTCACGCCCCATCTCCGCCGCCAGTTTGGCGGTAATCAGAGAACCGGATTCCAATGCTGCCTCAACCACCAGCGTAACCTGCGACAACGCGGCAATCAGGCGGTTGCGGCGCGGGAAGTTGCCCGCAAACGGGCGCGTATCCAAAGGGAACTCGCTGACAATCAACCCTTTTTCGGCAATTTCATAGGCAAGGTTTTTATTGGAGGGTGGATAAATGCGGTCTATGCCCGTTCCCCAGACGGCGATGGTGCCGCCGCCCGCCTGCAACGCGCCTTGGTGGGCGGCGGTGTCGATACCCGAAGCCATACCCGACACGACGGGAATATCCTTTTCACTCAACGCCCTGCCGAAATCTTTGGCAATCCGCATCGCCTGCGGCGTGGCATGGCGGCTGCCGACGATGGCGGCGGAAGGTTTGTGCAGCAGTTGCACGTTACCGCGCAAGAACAAAACCGGCGGCGCGGTAATGCCCTGCGTCAGCATTTCAGGAAAGTCACCATCTTGCAGCAACAACAGACGGCAGCCGTCCTGCGTTTCCCATTGCAACGCCGCTTCCGCCGCCTTTTGCGCCAACGCCCGTTTTTCCGCGTTGCGCCAAGATTCGGCTGCCTGCTTGTGGCGCACTATCGTGGCGATTTGCTCCGCCGGAGCGTCCAGCGCGGCTTTCGCGCTGCCGAAACGTTGCAGCAGGAGCAAGAAACCCTCTGCGCCGACATAAGGCGTAAACGCCAGTTGCAGCCAGGCAAGGCGGTCGTTTTCCGTCATCAAAAGTGTCCCCTTGTTGTTTTCAGACGACCTTTTATCGGGAGGTCGTCTGAAAACGAATAAATGTCAGTATTTAAAGATAAAGTCGGCGAACTTTAAACCGATACGGCGTTCCCGTGTATGATTCCGGTCTCATGCCCGCTCGCCATGATACGGATGCTGCCGAACAGTCGGCAGCCCGTTAGTAACTTTTGTAATATTTTTATATTTTACACGATACGGTAGAAATGTCCGTTATTTGAATGGTTGCAGTTCTCAGCCGTCATTCCTTCCCCCGCCTACGCTAGAAAAGGAATGACTCACTCAAATGGCAAACAAGGTCGTCTGAAAACATACCGCAGCGTGCCGTATGCTTTCAGAGACCTCTTATCCTACTACCGCCCTACTCTTCTGCTTTTTCCGCTGCACTGCGGCGGGAAACGCTGATGCCTAATTGTTTGAGTTTGCGGTAGAGGTGTGTGCGCTCCAGGCCGACTTTTTGGGCGACACGGCTCATGTTTTGCCCTTCTTGGGCGATGTGGTACTCGAAATAGCGGCGCTCCAATTCTTCACGCAGTTCGCGCAAAGGCATATTGAAGTTGAAACCGCCGACGATTTCGGTGGCGACTGTCGCCCGTTTTGCCCTAATGCGGCAACGACCGCCTGCTCGTGGACTTCCTGTCCGTCCGCTTCCAGCATCAGGTTTTTCACGACGCTGCGGAGCTGGTCGAAATTACCCGGCCAGTTGTATTGGCAGAAAACAGTCAGCGAGCCGTTGCTGAATTTGACGGGCTGGATTTTTTCGCTGTCCGCCAATTCGGTCATGACTTGGTTGACCAAGAAAGCGATGTCTTCGGATTGGCTGCGCAACGGCGGGATGCTGATGACGTTGCCGGAGAGCAGTTCGGACAACTTGGCATCGTCGATGGCGTCTGCCGGGCTTTCATCGGCGGCATGGCTGCCGGCAACAATGACGCGCACGTTGTAACGGTCTGCCTTGCCGAGTATGAAGCTGATGCCGTTTTGGATGTTTTTGCTGTATTGCGCGGCGTCGCCCAGATAAAGCGTGCCGCCCGATGCTTTTTGCAGCAGTTCCAAAGGCGCGTCGGCAATGAGTTCGACGCGGCTGAGTCCGACCCAAGGCGTGCCGCTTTTGTGGAAATAACGGGCAACGATTTCAAACGGTGAACCGGTTTCGCCGCTGAGCAGCACGGGTCCGCTTTTTTTCACGGCAGGCTCAAGTTGTTGCTTGAATTCTTGAATGGCGGGGCTGTTGCCGAGTTTGTCGAAGGACAAGCCCGCCGCCATCTGCATTTCGCCGTGTTTGAGGGCGCGGTCGACGGTAGAGAGCAGCTTTTGCAGGGCAATCGGTTTTTCCAGAAAATCGAGCGCGCCGATTTTGGTGGCTTCGACGGCGGTGTCGATGCTGGCGTGTCCGCTCATCATCACCACGGGCATATTGAGCTGCCCGTTTTTCGCCCACTCTTTGAGCAGGGTAATACCGTCGCAGTCGGGCATCCATATGTCCAACAACACCATGGCGGGACGGGTCTGGTGGCGCAGTTGGCGCGCCTCTTCGGCGTTCTCCGCCAAAGCCACGGAATAACCTTCGTCTTGGAGGATTTCCGAGAGCAAGTCGCGGATACCTACTTCGTCATCTACAATTAAAATATCACTGCTACGCATAAGTTTCTACCAATCGGGGTAAGGCTATTTTCACACACGCGCCGCCTTCGTTCTGATTGCTCAGGCTGATGCGGCCGCCGTGCTCTTCGATGATTTTCTTCACAACGGGCAATCCCAGTCCCGTACCTGTCGGCTTGTCGGTAACATACGGCTCGAAGGCATTATGCAGCATTTCCTTGCTGAAACCTTTGCCGTTGTTACAAACGGTCAATAAAACCTGTCCGTCGTTATCTTCACCGACGCTGACATTCACTTGCGGAACTTCCGCCTCTTCCGCCGCCTCTGCCGCGTTTTTGAAAATATTGTGCAACACCTGCCGCATGGCGGTGGTATCGGCGGAAATCGGCTGCGGTTTGTCGGACAAGTTCGGAACAAAGCGGCACGCCCCGCCCTCGTACAGCAGCAACACTTCTTCGACCAAACGGTTCAAATCGTGTTTTTCAAAATTCAGCGACGGAGCGCGGGCGTAATTACGGAAGGCCTCGACCATTTCTTTCAATGCCGCCACCTGCTTGACGATGGTGTCGGTCGAACGGCTGAGGATTTGGGCGTGTTGTTCGTCCAATTTATCATGCAATTTCCATGCCAATCTCTCGGCGGAAAGTTGGATAGGCGTGAGCGGATTGCGGATTTCATGCGCCAGCCGTTTCGCCACTTCGCCCCATGCGGCTTCTTTTTGGGCGCGGATGAGGACGGTGATGTCGTCGATAACCATCACCACGCCGTTGTCGTTGTCGTCGGGCAGGATGGTGGCTTTACCCAAGAGAATGCGCGCATCGTCGGGAGCAGCGTATTCGACTTGGACGGGCTTGGCGGCATTGGCGGTTTCTTCAATGGCGGCAAACACTTCGGCAAGCAGGGTCTGCTGCGGCGATTGTCCGCGCCAGTCGTGCCAGTTGCTGCCCCACAGCGGCACCAATTCAATGCCCAAAATCCGTTCGGCGGCTTTGTTGAAGGTTTTCAGACGACCTTCGGCATCCAAAGTAATCACGCCCGTGGTCAAACTTTCCAACACGCATTCGAGATAGTGGCGCGCTGCTTCTTCGCGCAGGCGGTTGTTCTCGTCGGCTTCTTTGGCGATGGCAAGCTGTTCGGTCATGTGGTTGAACAACTGGGTCAACCTGCCGAATTCGTCGTTGCGGAACACGGGGCGTTTCTGGCTGAAATCGCCCTGCGCCACCGCCCTTGCGCCTTCTGCCAACGACAATACCGGCTCGACGAAGCGGCGGGCGAAATACAGCGCCATCACCAAGGCAAGGAAAATCGCCAACAGCGCGGCAACCAGCAAAGTCGCCAAGAAGAAGGTTTGCAGGCCTTGTTTGGTGTAGCTCAATTCGGCGTATTTCGCCCGCGCCGCTTCAATCAGCGTCGCGTCTTGCGCCACATCCTGCGGGATGGGCTGACGAAAAAACAAGGCGTAATCGCGTCCGTTGTGCGCGCCGATCAGCATCCAGCCTTGCGCGTACAAGACATTTTCTATGTTTTCCAAACTGCGTATCGAGCCGGTCTGCTCCAGCTTCTCCCATCCTTCTTTGTCGAGTTCGGGTTGGTTTAGTTTCAGCGGATTGACACTTTTCTCGGTTTTATGGGTTTTGACGTCGTAGAGCGAAAGCTGGGTAAAGCCGCCCGATTTGGCGGCATTTTTCAGCGCCTTGCCCAAATCGCCGTCCACAGACGCGGTGCTGATCAGGTCGATTTGCACCGGCGTGGCGTTGCTGACAGCGTTGTCCACCGCCAGATTCAGCGCGGATTTGCTCAAGTTCAGGCTGCGCTCGAGGGCTTCGTGGGTATCGTTGCCGAACCACGAATTAATCGTGCCGTTGATGAACTGCGCGGAAATGCCGAACAGGAACACGCCCGGCAATACCGCCACCAGCGTAAACATCCCCGACAGCCGCCGCGCAATCTGCGAACCGAACACGCCCTTGCTTTTGTCGCGCATGAGGAGCAGGACGTAGCGCGTCAAAACCGACGCTAACACCAGCATCAGCAGCGCACACAGGGCGATAATCCACCAGAAATATTCCGCCAGCGGGCTGGTGCTGCCCGTTGCAATGGTCAGTCCGTAGAGCAGTCCCACTGCCGCCAACACGGCAATCAGGAGAAAGCGGCGCATGGTTTACTCCTGAGAGATGGTCAGAGACTTCCAGCCGGAATCCAAGTGCCAGTTTTTAGAAGTCAATGCGTTGATTTGGAAGGGTTTGGGCAGCTTCGCCGTCGAGAGCAGCAGGCGGATTTCGGCTTGTGTGTCTTTCGCTGCAACGCCGTTTAACGCGCCTTTGGACAGCACTTTCCAGTTGGCAACCGCCCCTACGCCGCGCAAGGCGGTATCGAGCGTGTCGTATTCGGTGGAAAACGTGCCGACAGTTATGCGGTAGCGGTTGGTCAGCGGATGGAAGGAAAGTTTGTAGTGGATGGTGTTGTCGCTGTTGAGCAGCTGGTCAAACTTGAAGCGGTAAGACGGCATGGAAGGCGCGGAAAGCTGCCAGCTCAAAGTGAAATTCAACGGCACGCCCTGCCGGAGCGCCTGTTTGAGCTGGTCGGGCAAATCGGTGCGGAAACGGCTGCTGACGGAAAGCTGTCCGGTTTCGGTCAGCTTCGCCTCGGAGCGGGTCACGCTGATGCCCTCCGCCGCCGCATTCAGCGACAGGGCGAGCAGCAGCGTTCCAAACAGCCGTTTACTGCTTTTTGATAAGCGCGTAATAAAAGCCATCTTGATGTTTGTTCGGTAAAAGCACACGCGATTCGATCAGCTCGGCATCGGCGTGGCGGTTGAGGAATTTTGCAACTGAACGTCGTTTTCTTCGACGAACACCGAGCAGGTGGCAAGCAGCATTCTGCCGTTTTTCGTCAGGGTTTGCCAAAGCGCGTCCAGCAATGCCTCCTGCTGACGGGCGGTTTTGGCGGCATCGGTCGGACGGCGCAGCCATTTCACGTCAGGATTGCGCCGCGCCACACCCGAAGCGGTACACGGCACGTCGGCAAGGATGGCGTCGAAAGGCTTTCCATCATACCACGCCGCCAAGTCCTGCGCATCGGCGCAAGCCAGAGCGGTCGTCTGAAACCCCAAACGGTCGAGATTGTCCTTCACCCTTTTCAGACGACCTTCGTCTATATCCAAAGCGGTCACGTGACAATCCGCCAATTCCAACATATGCCCCGTCTTCCCGCCCGGCGCGGCGCACGCGTCCAAAATCCGTTCGCCGTCTTTAGGGTTTAACAGATACGCCGCCTGCTGCGCGCCGAAATCCTGCACCGACACCAGCCCTTCGGCAAAACCGGGCAACCGGCTGACGGGAACCGCCTCGTCCAGCGTTACCGCATATTCGTCCAACGCCTTAGCCGCAACACCTTCTGCCGCCAGCTTTTCCAGATACGATTCGGCATTGCCGTGGCGGCGGTTGACACGCAGCGTCATCGGCGGATGCGATTGCAGCGCGGTGGTGATGTTGTGCCAGTGTTTCGGATAATGGTTTTTCAGGTATGCTACCCACCACAGCGGCAGGTTATGTTTCGCCACATCGTCTTTTTTGCACGAAGCCTCCAGCTTCTGCCGCTCGCGCAAAAAACGCCGCAAAATCGCGTTGGCAAACGAGCGGAACTGCCCGCGCCCGATTTTCGCAATACTCTCCACCGCCTCGTTGACCACCGCATGAGGCGCGTTGCGCGTGTAATGCAGTTGGTACATCGCCGCCAAAAGCAGGCTTTCGAGCTGCGGATTGTCAATCGGCTTTTCAGCATCTGCGCGAGCATATGTTTCAAGCTGCCCAAATAACGCTGGCAGCCGTAGGCAATATCCTGCAACGCGCCGTTTTCCTGCGCCGTCAGCTCGGGATGCGCCGCGCGGATTTGCGCCAACACATCCTGAAGGTTGCGCCCTTCGGCGACCGCCGCAATGCTGTCGGCGGCGAGTTTTTGGGCGAGGGACATACTCATAAATTCAATTCCTTAAATGACTGCTGTGGTTCGATTTGTTCGTTAAAAATGTAAACGCCGCACAAGCGGTTCGGGCGGTGTTCGGGGCAAGATTCAAATTGTGTTAATCCGATTGCCCGCTCATGACAATATCCATATAGTCCGTTCTTTTCAACACACATAAGGATTCATCATGAATTTACGCTTCCTTTCCCTGCTTGCCGTTTCCGCCGCACTCGTTTCCGGCAGTCTGACCGCCGCAGCGGCACCGCACAAACATTCCCGCTCCATCTCCCAAGCGCAAGCCGTCAAAATCGCTAAAAAACGCGTCGGCGGCGGTCGCGTTACCGACGTGGATTACAGCAGAGGCCTTTGGGAAATCGAAATCCGCAGAGGCTGTACCGAATACGATGTGGACGTTTCCTCACAAAGCGGCCGCGTCATCAAAGTGGACACCGACAACCACTGCGACGATTAATCGATTCTTGATTAATGGATTCTTATAGCAAGCCAGACTACTGCATGTTCGGCTTTTCTGTTTTCAGACGACCTCAAACTTACCTAAGGTCGTCTGAAAACCTTTTTATCTGCCGTTTTGCCTGATTCGGGATTTTCAGACGACCGCTCCGTCCCGTTCCAACAGTGCCCGATAGCGTTGGGCATCCTGTGGCGAAAAACAACAGAAGACGATTTTTTCGACAGTCGGACACTGCGGCAAGGTTTTTTTCAAAATCGCCAAAGCAGTCTCGGCAGCCAAGTCGGCGGGGAAACGGTACACGCCCGTGCTGATACAGGGGAAGGCGATGCTGCGGATGCCGTGTTCTTGCGCCAACAGCAGGGAATTTTGATACGCCTCCGCCAGCTTGACCGCTTCGCTGCGGTGTCCGCCGAACCAAACCGGCCCGACGGTGTGAATCACAAATTTCGCCGGCAGCCGGTAGCCTTTGGTGATTTTCGCTTCGCCCGTGCGACAGCCGTTCAACTGCCTGCACTCTTCCAGCAATTCCCGCCCCGCCGCGCGGTGAATCGCGCCGTCCACTCCGCCGCCGCCCAACAACGAGGAATTGGCGGCGTTCACGATGGCATCGACTTCAAGTTTCGTAATATCGCCTTCGACTACTTCAAACACTGCCATGATCTGCTCCTAAACGTGGGGAATCTTGTCGTCAGTTCAACAAAACCAAATGTTTCCCTACTGATATTTTCAGACGACCTCTAAGCTATCCGAAGAAAGGTCGTCTGAAAATTAATGAGTCTGCAAACGGCTTCTACAAAACCGTCCCAACCTCAATCTTATGCCCCGCCGCAAACGCCGCAATCGGCATCCGTTTGCTGCCCGAAGGCTGCAATTCAGTAATCTTCAACGCATTCTCGCCGCAGGCAACGACCAAGCCGTCAGCCGAGCAAGACAACACTTCGCCCGCCCTGCCCTGTTGCGCGACTACTTCAGCCCGCCAGATTTTCATCGGTTTGCCCTGATACTCGACCCACGCAGCGGGAACAGGATTGAAGGCACGGATTTTTCGTTCAATCACTGCCGCGCTTTCGTTCCAATCGACACGCGCTTCTTCTTTGCTTAATTTTTGTGCATAAGTAATGCCTTCTTCGGGCTGTTTGACGCTTTTCAGACGACCCTCCGCCTTTAATTGTTGCAAATCAGCAACAATCGCTTCCGCACCGAGATTCATCAGCGCATCGTGTACTTCATTCGCCGTATCGGTCGGTTGGATGGCGTAACGGTGTTCGCTAACCACATTGCCGGTATCCAAGCCGATGTCCATCTGCATGATGCACACGCCCGTTTCGGCATCGCCCGCTTCAATCGCCCGCTGAATCGGCGCCGCACCACGCCAACGGGGCAGCAGCGAAGCGTGGATGTTGAGACAGCCGTGTTTCGGCGTATCCAACACGTCTTGCGGCAAAATCAGTCCGTAGGCGGCAACGACCATTACGTCTGCCTCGACCTCTTCGAGCATTTGCAGGGCTTCGGCGTTGTTGCGCAGTTTTTCAGGCTGCGCCACGCGCAAACCCAATTCCAATGCGGCCTGCTTCACGGGAGACGGGGCAAGCTGCATCCCTCGCCCTTTGGGGCGGTCGGGCTGGGTCAACACCAGCGGGATTTCAAAACCGGCGGCAGCAATGGCTTTTAAGGCGGCAGCGGCAAAATCGGGCGTACCGGCAAAGATGACTTTCATGGGGAAACTCCTTGGAAATGGGTTTCAGACGACCTATAGTGGATTAACTTTAAACCAGTACGGCGTTGCCTCGCCTTAGCTCAAAGAGAACGATTCTCTAAGGTGCTGAAGCACTAAGTGAATCGGTTCCGTACTAGCTGTACTGTCTGCGGCTTCGCCGCCTTGTCCTGATTTCAATTTAATCCACTATATATAGCGCAACGGCAAACATTGCGACAGGTCGTCTGAAAGTTTGAAAAACAACGGCTCGCTGCCGCTTTCCTTCTTTCAGACGACCTGTCCAACCGTATCATTCGGCTTTTAGATGGTGTGTTTCTGACGTTTTTTCAGTTTGGTCTTAATCCGACCCTGCTTGAGCTGCGACAGGCGTTCGACAAAAACGATGCCCATCAGGTGATCCAACTCGTGTTGCACGCAAATCGCCAGCAGACCGTCCGCCTCCAGCGTGAATTTCTCGCCTTTTTCGTTCAAAGCCTCGACCTTGACGCGCTCGGCGCGGGTAACGGTGTCGTAAATACCCGGCACGGACAGGCAGCCTTCTTCGTAAGTGGTTTCGCCGTCTTTTTCAATAATGACGGGGTTGATGAACACGCGCGGCTCGCTGCGGTCTTCGGTCAAATCCATCACGACGACGCGCTCATGCACATCCACCTGCGTCGCCGCCAGTCCGATGCCGCGTGCTTCGTACATGGTTTCAAACATATCGGCGACCAGCTTTTGGATGCGCTCATCGACTTGCTCGACAGGCTTCGCCACGGTGTGCAGTCGCTCGTCGGGGTATTGCAGGATATTCAGTAAAGCCATAATTTTCTCTTCGTTTTTCAATACTCGGGACGCGCATTCAACGCGTCCGGCAGCAGATTGTGTGTGTTTTCATACAAATTTTGCGCCTGTCTTCACAATTCCCGTGATGACACTAACATTCAATGATAAAATATGCGTTAATGAATTTCTGTTCAATGCGCACAAAACGCCCATTGACGTTTTTTTAAAGGGGGACGGCGGTTTTTGCAAACTCCCGGCCATTTCATTTTCTCCGTTTATCATTTAAAGACAAACCGAATCAATTTCAAGGGGAACGGTTATGCAACAACGTATTATAACCCTGCTTTGTGTCGCGGGCATGGCAATTTCCGCCCACGCTCAAGCAACTTCATTAAAAGTGCGCCCCGATGCGCCGCAACGCTACGTCGTGAAAAACGGCGACACACTCTGGGGCATCTCCGGCAAATATCTGTACAGCCCGTGGCAGTGGAACCGCCTTTGGGGCGCAAACCGCGGCGAAATCCGCAATCCGCATCTGATCTATCCGGGTCAAGTGTTGGTTTTACGCTACGTCAACGGCCGCCCGCAACTGGGCTTCGAAAACAGTTCCGCAGGCAATGACGGCATTCCCGTCATCAAACTCAGCCCGCGCGTTCGCGAAACTTCTTCAGGCTACGGCATCCAAACCGTCAACGTGAACTTCTACCGCATGTTCATGCAACACCCGCAGTTCATCGACCAAATGAAGACCCAAGACGCACCGCGCCTGATCGACGGCCCTGACAACCGCATCATGTACAGCAAAGGCGAACGCGTGTACGCCTACGGCGTGACCGAACCCGGCCGCTATCTGGTTTACCGCGCCGTCAAAGACCTGACTGATCCCGATACCCGCAAATACCTCGGACAAGAAGTCGTCTTCAGCGGCATCGTCAGCACCCTGCCCTACACCAACAGCGCACTGGACTCCGCTTCCGACGAAGACCGCAAATACCTGAAAGACGGCGAATACTACACCCGCCTGCACCCGCTGGCGAAAGTACCGACCCAAACCGCGCAACCTATGATCGTGGAAGAAGCCGTTTCCGAAATCCGCAAAGGCGATTTCCTGCTGAAAATGGACGGCGAAACCGAGCCTTTCCAAATCATGCCGCACGCGCCGACGCAACACATCGACGGTAAAGTCATCTCCATCCTCGACGGCGTACACGAGGCCGGACAATTCCAAACCGTTACCCTGAACAAAGGTTCCGCCGACGGCTTGGACAAAGGCACGGTCTTGAGCATTTACAAACGCGACCGCCAAGTGAAAGTCGATTTGGAAGAAGGCAAAAAAGGCCGTAAGAACATCGTCAAATATGTTTCCATCCCTGCCGAAGAAACCGCATTGGCTATGGTGTACCGTACCGGCGAACATCTCTCGTCCGCCATCATTTTGGAAAACCTGACCAGCATCAACATCGGCGACACCGTATCCGAACCCGGCCGCGACTTAGACAACATGTCTGACGACAAACCGCACGTCCGCAACGAGCCGCAAGATTCCCACGATACGGAACACAACCAATACAATATCCACAGCAACATCAATAAATATTGATAGATTGCCGACAACACAACGTCGTCTGAAATTTCAGACGACGTTTTTTTATACGGGCGTAAAGGTCGTCTGAAACCTACGCTGTTATGATGAAACACCTCCGATCAGTAGAAACTATAGTCAATTAAAAAACAAAATGGTACAATACTCAACTTTGAGGTCTAAACATGGCATACTCTACGGACTTAAGACACAAAGCTTTAAACTATTACGAACAATGCAAAACATC